>NZ_BAABGM010000009.1:0-50360 GCF_039541575.1 Fodinibacter luteus
ACCGGCTGGTCCATGCAACAACCGTACACATGTCCACCGACAGGCCCCCACCGTCATCCACACCCCACCCCACTCATCGCCGGCGTCTTCTAGGCGCCAGAGCGCCCGCCCTGTCGAGGAGTCACCGGACCCACTGCAGGCTGGCGTCGCGGGCCGCCTCGACCTGCGAGCCGGTCTGCCGCCGCGCCATCCTGCGCAGCACCCGTGGGGTCACGAGCGCGCCCACGACGGCCCACGTCCCGAGCACGACGACGGTCTCGGTGGTCCGCCAGCTGCCACCGAGCTCGAGTGCCGCGGCCTCGTCGGGCAGGAACGCGGACCGCATCCCCAGGGCGATCCAGTACATCGGGAAGACCTGCGCCACGACCTGCACCCAGCCCCACAGGGCCTGGACCGGGTAGAAGATCCCCGAGATGCCGGCCAGCACGAGCACCGGGAGCATCCCCCACGTGCCGACCTTCTGAGTGCTCGGCACGAGCGCTCCGATGACCATCCCGATGGGCATGGTCGCCAGCAGCCCGAGCGGGATCACCCACGCGACCGTGAGCCACCCCGAGGGGTCGGCCATGAGGTCGTCGAAGAGCAGGAAGCTCGGCACGAGGATGACGAGCATCTGGGGCAGGAGCGACAGCGACTGGAACAGCAGCTGGCCGGTGAAGTACCCCTGCAGGCCGTGCGGCACGGCCTTGTGGCGCAGGAGCGTGCCGTCCTCCTTCTCCATCGCGAGCGCGTAGGCCGGGCCGATGATCACCCCGAAGGCGATGAAGGCGCCGAGGATGCTCGGCAGCGCCACCGAGGGCAGCATGAGGTCGGTGCCCTCGACCTCGGTGTCGCGCCGCAGGTACAGGTAGCCGACGGTGGCCGCCCCGGTGAAGAGGTAGAAGCCCTGGTCCTGGGTGCTGCGGACGCTCTGGAGGAACTCGGTCCAGCCGCGGTCGAGCCCGAGCCGCACGGCGTTGCGCGACGCGTGCGCGGGTGACCGGCTCGCCCCGACTGCCCCGGGCGGCGGGCTGGCGGCGTTCCCGGGGCCATGGGGGTCCGGCGCAGTCATCGGGTCACCTCCGCGAAGAGCCGGGCCGCCGCTTCACCGTGGCCGGCCTCGTGCTGCTGGACGAGCGCGAGGTAGGCGTCCTCGAGGCTGGCCCGGCGCACCTCGAGGTCGTGCACGTCGGCGCCGAGCTCGTCGAGCAGCTGCCGGACGAAGGCCGTCGCGTCGGGCACCGACTCGTGGTGGCGTTCGCCGGATGCCGTCCACCTCACCTGGGCCTCCCCCTCGAGCCGACGGGACAGGCCGTCGACCGTGTCGTCGGCGACGATCCGCCCGGCCGCGAGGACGAGCACCCGGTCGGCGAGCTTCTCGGCCTCGTCGAGGTCGTGGGTCGTCAGCAGGATCGTCGTGCCCTCGGCTCGGGCGAGCCCGCGCACGAGGTCGTGGAACTCACGACGCGCCTGGGGGTCGAAGCCGGCCGTCGGCTCGTCGAGGAAGAGCAGCTCGGGCCGGCCGACGATCCCGACCGCGACGTCGAGCCGGCGCCGCTGGCCACCCGAGAGCGTAGCGATCTTGCGGTCGGCCAGCTGCGTGAGCCCCACGGTCTCGAGGAGGAGGTCGATGTCGTGCGGTCGTTGGCGCTCGGGCGTCGAGTAGGGCGCGAAGTAGCCGCCGAGCTGCGTCAGCAGCCGCCGGGGCGTCCACCGCGGGTGGTCGCGCCAGGACTGGAGCACGACGCCGGTGCGGGCTCGCCAGTCCTCGTCGGCGTGGGCGGGGTCCTGGCCGAGCACGCTCACGTCACCGGCGGACCGGATGCGGAACCCCTCGAGGATCTCGATCGTCGTCGTCTTCCCGGCACCGTTCGGGCCGAGGAGGCAGACCACCTCGCCCGCGCTGACGTCGAACTCCACCCCGGTGAGGACGTCGGCGGCGCCGTAGCGCATCCGCAGGTCGCGAACCGTCACCACCGGTTCCATGGCCCCTCCCGAGCGTTCGGATGCCGGACCTTGACCAGCGTAGGAGTCGGCACCGACAACCCGCCAGACCGGCAGCGTCCGGGGCGGCGCCAGCCGCAGCGCCGCCACTTGCAGCGCATCTCGGGTGGGCGAGGATCCGGTGTCGTCGAAACGCGAGCTGCTCGAGGATGACGGCCGCCGCGCACGCGCGATGGGGCGCCGTGCTCACCAGTCCTCCAACGCCTCGGGCATGAGCCAGGCCGGGACCCCGGCGACGAGGGTCTCCTGGGTGATCCTGCTGTCGGTCACCCGCAGGAGGAACAGCTCGTCGGTGTCGTCGCGCTCGCCCGCGATGACGCCGTCGAGGCGGTGGTCGAAGGTGAACTCCGCGAAGTCAGGGTTGTCGCTGCGCCTCGCCACGGCGTCTGGGCCGAGGTAGTGCCCGACGAGGAAGGTCAGCGTCTGCACTGCGTCGTTCGACTTCTCCGAGGCCCGCCAAGCAATGCGGTCACCGTGCGCGCAGACGCGCCAGTCGTGGACCCCACGGGGGATGTTCCGGGGAGGGCTCAGGGCGCCACCCCCCGCCTCGAAGGCTTTCGCCACCGAGGCTCGAGGGTTCATCGGCAGCCGCAACGGGTCACCGTCGGGAAGCCCACCCCAGTCGGCGAAGCCGCTCAACCACTCCACCTCCGCCGGGTTGAGGTGGGGCGTGATCTCGAGGAAGCCCAGGTACCTCGTGCTGAAGCCCACGTCACTCTCCTGTGGTCGCCGGTCTCGGGACACCCAGCGTGCCCGGTCCGCTGCCGGCATCCCAGCCGTCATCCACAGGCACGGGGCCTGTGGATGACGGCCGGGATCGTTGCGCGAGACCTGCCATTGCCGACCGCCGACCACACCGACCAGGAGGTGGTCGACGTCGTGCGCGTCTGCCGCGGCCTCCGCCCGCGTCGCGGCGATGCATCCGACCTGCTGAGGACCCACGCCCAGGCACTCGTCGGCGATCGTCCCTGGGGTGAGGGCCGCTGGATGCCGCCGCAGTTCGTCCTCGTCACCGTCGTGTGCCGCTCGGGTCGCGTCGTCCCCGGTCCGGAGGAGCTGTTCTGGCTCAGCGCGTGGCGGTACAGCAACCACCTCGCCAACGCCTTCGACGGAGATGTGTACCTCGTGACCGAGCACGGGTGGACCGGGACCATCGACCAGCGGGCCGGCTTCTCACCGGCCCTCGGGGATGGGGCGAGGCACCTGACCGCGATCGGGCCGGACCTCGACCCGGGTCGAGCGCACCCGACGCCTACGTGATTCCTCTCCTCCACCGGGTACCTGCTCGCTGGGTGTCAGCGCACGACGCGCGGTCACGTCCAGGCGGTCAGTACGCCGGCAGGCTTGGGTCGACGTCGCTGACCCACGCCAGCACGCCGCCCTCGACGTGCCGCGCCCCCAGGTGGCCGGCGTCGTGAAGGAGGGCGAGCGCCTCGGCCGAGCGCACCCCGGACTTGCACAGCAGGACGACCGGGCGGTCGTGTGGGAGGTCGGCCAACGCCGACCCGGTGCGGAACCGACCCATGGGCAACGCGACGGAACCGGGGACGGCGACGATGTCGCGCTCCGCGGGCTCCCGGACGTCGATGAGGACGAAGTCCCCCTCGCCACCCTCGCGGCGCTCGAGCATGACCGCGAGCTCACGAGCGGAGATCGTGGACTCTGCCGGCACGGGTCGCGCGCGCACTCCACAGAAGTCCTCGTAGTCCTGGAGGCTCGTCACCGTCGGCTCCGGACCGCAGGCGGCGCAGCGCGGATCCTTGTCGAAGCGCAGGACCCTGGTCGACGGTGACAGGGCGTCATGGACGACGAGGCGACCGATGAGGGGCTCCCCGAAACCCACGATGAGCTTGACGGCCTCGACCACCTGCATGGATCCGAGGACCCCGCACAGCGCTCCGAGCACCCCGCCCTCGGCGCAGCTCGGCACCATGCCCGGTGGCGGCGGCTCCGGGTACAGGCACCGGTAGCACGGGCCTCGGTCCGCCCAGAACACGCTCAGCTGACCGTCGAAGCGGAAGATCGACGCCCACACGTAGGGCTTGTGCAGCAGGACGCACGCATCGTTGATGAGGTAGCGAGTGGCGAAGTTGTCGGTTCCGTCGACCACCAGGTCGTAGGCCTCGAGGATGTCGAGGGCATTGGAGGCGTCGAGGCGTTCTCGGTGGACGACCACCTCGACGCCCGCGTTGACCTCGCCGACGGCATCGCGCGCCGACTCCACCTTGGGGCGGCCGACGTCCTTCTCGCCGTGGATGACCTGACGCTGCTGGTTGGACTCGTCGACGACGTCGAAGTCGAGGAGCCCGATGGTGCCGATACCAGCCGCGGCGAGATACAGCGCCGCGGGAGAGCCGAGTCCGCCCGCGCCGACGACGAGCACCTTCGCCGCGCGCAGCCGACGCTGGCCGACCACGCCGACATCCGGGATGAGCAGGTGCCGGGAGTACCGGTGTACCTCGCCGGGGGTGAGCGCGGGTGCGGGCGACACGAGCGGCGTCCCGCGGGCGTCGTGGGCCATGGACTACCCCCCTGCGAGCGCGAGGAGCACGGTGATCTCGTCGCCGTCCCGCACCGGGGTGTCGAGGCCGTGCCCCGTCGCGGCGTCGTCGTCGTTGACGTACAGGCGAAGGCACCGCCGGGGCCGGCCCACGTCATCGACGAGCTGTGCGCGAAGGTCGCTGTGCCTGTCACCGAGGTGCCCGAGCACCTCGCCGAGCGTGCCGCCCTGCAGCTCGATGCGGTCCAGCCCGTCGGCGGACACCCGTAGGTGTGCCGGAATCCTCAGTACGACAGCCACGCCCCACCAGCCTCCTCGATCCGCCCGCACCCTCACGGCATCCGCACGTCGGAAGATGCCTGGACGCGAACGGTACTCGCGCCGTGTCACGTCCACCACCCGATCGGCGACAAGAGGTTCCACCCCCTTCGCAGGGGTTGACCGCGTCATCCGTGCGGTGCCAGCATGCTATGACGTACATCACTCAGGGAGGGGAAGTGGCGACATGACCGACGCTCAAATGGAGAAGCACGGGGGCCTGCACTTCCGGCTGGACGACGGATCCGTGTACTTCATCCGCAGCGAAGTACTCGAGGCCTGCAAGCTCTCGGGCGAGGAGCTCGAGGGGGCGGAGCGGGACCTGGGTGAACGTGGCACCAAGAGCCGTGACCTCGGCAAGGCAGGGGCGAAGGTCAAGGCCCGCACGCCGGCCGTGACCGAGTCGGTGTTCATCGAGCGCGACATGCCGCCCCTGGAGTTCTCACCCATCGGTGAGGCGAAGCTGGGAGCGTCGCTCAAGGTGGCGCCGACCGTCATGTGCTGCTGGTAGCCGACCGCACCTCGTAAGGCGACCACCGCCTCCGGCCGGAGCGGTCCCGTTCGGACCGTTCCGGCTCCTCACGGACCGTTCCGGCCCCTCACGGGCCCGGCCCGGTCGACGGGCCTCCGCGCATCCCGAGCCGGGGGTCCCATGCCTGGGCCATGGCCTGCGCCTGCACGGCTTGCCGGCGTCGGTCGAGCCCGAAGCGGTGGAAGTGGAAGACCGCCACGAAGGGCAGCAGCACCCGCAGGCCGCACTCCAGCTCGCCGTGGTGAGCGAGCCCCCGCAGCCCGGTCGCGAGGCGCGTGTTCGCTGTCCGGTAGCGCCGCAGCAGCTCCTGCTCACCGGCCGAGGCACCGTCGTCGAGCTCCTCCACGAGTCCTCCGAGCGCCACCCCAGCGGGGACGGGGTCCGGGTCGCGACCAGCGGCGTCGGCCGAGTTCCCCGCGACCGGCTGCGCTCCGCTCGCCTGACCCTCGTCGACGGGGTCCCCGACCACCTGGCGCACGTTGCACCACGTGTCCCACACCTCGCCGCGGTCGTCGAGGGTGCGGGCGAAGAGGTCGTTGACGACGCGAGCCGTCAGGTCGTCGGCCGACAGCCGGGTCGCTCCCAGCCGCTCGAGCCGGTCGTGGTCGACCCAGGAGCGGCTGTCGACGTCGAAGTAGTCGTGGACGAGCGACATCGACCGCGTCCCACCGAACAGCCGGGTCTCAGGTTCGTAGATGCCCGCGGCGAAGGCGGTGACCGACCCGGCCTCCCGGAGCCGTCGCAGGGTCGCCTCCACCTTGGGCAGGACGTGCTCGCGCGGTGCCGGACCTTCCAGCCTGAGGCGGATGTCCGGGGGCTTGCGCATGAAGTGGAACCGTCCGAGGTCTCCCTGGGCCCGCGCCTCGTCGAGCTGAGGCACGACGGCGTCGAAGACACGTCGCGCCTGCTCCAGCACCGGCCCGTCGGCACGTGACAGCCCGATGTTCAGCTGCACCCAGGTCATCGCCCTCCGCCCACCCCCGTCGCGGACCCGACCGTCGCCCTCCCGGACCACAGGTGGGTGGAGCGGCTGAACGGCACGGCGAGCTCGCTCACGTACCTGGCCCCCGTGTCATCGGCGAGCCACGGCAGCCGGTCCGCGTCCTCGACGACCACGCGGTCCGCCGCGTCGGAGAGCCGACCCAGCACGGCCTCCACCGCCAGCGGGCTCATCGTGCGCACGAGCAGGGCAGGCTCACCGGGCGCGAGACGAACTCGCACGGTCGCCGGCCAGCGGTGCGTCGCCGCGAGGCGCTGCCAACGGACGAACTGCTGGACACCCGTCGCTGCCCGGAGCTCTTCGACTGCGCTCTCGGAGAGCAGGGTTCGACGTGGGCGAGGGCCGGCACCGGTGGCTGGGGCGTGGCCGGACGACGACGGAGCCGGCACGCCTTCGTGCCGGGATGACACCGCCGCTCCGGCCTCGAAGCTGGCGGCCGGGGCAATGCGGCCGGAGGTCGACAGCAGCAGCTCGGTGACGCGGTCATCACGGGCCAGATCCGCGGAGGAGAAGGAGAACACCACGACGTCCTCCGACCGGCCCGGCAGTCGGACGACGGGCGATCCGGTCACCGGGTCGGTGCCCACCTGCGCCCCCGCCAGACCTTCCGCACCCTCGGTCGTGCCCCACAGCTCGACGACGTCGTCCACGAACGCCGGCGCGGCCAGCGCGTTGGGGTTGACCTCGCAGGGGCCGGCGAGCTCGATGAGGCGGAGGTGGCAGGCCGCGCTCAGGCCGTCGAGCTGCCGGCGCAGCCACCGGTAGAGGGGATCGGGTCGACCTCGGTCGCCACCCCACAGTGGCGCGAACCGACCGTAGAGCGGGGCCACCTCGTCGAACACCCCCCGGACCCGGGGCGACGGCCCGTCACCCGACTCCTCGAGGCCGACCATGAGGCAGCCGACCGGCGCGCGCGACAGGTCGGAGCCCGCCGAGCCCGACCCCGCCGAGCCCGACCCCGCAGCACCGGGCGGCGGCGGCAGCCCACCCCCGGTTCGAACGGACCTGAACCGCAGCGCCGTCTCGGCCAGCGGCCGAGCCTCGCCGACCTGCGATCGCACCCCCGCTGCGAGCTGGCTGCGGAGCACGGCACCGGCCCCCGCCGGACCGCCCGGGGCCTCGTGGTCGGCGAGGGCGGCACCGAGCCGCTTCCGCACGTCCGGGCCCAACGTGACGCGCAGGCCGAGACCGAGATCGCAGCGAAGCACGGCCCGGGGCGGCGCGATGGTGACCCCCAGGCGCCGCGCCAGATCCCGCACGACCCCCTCGGCGGTGTCGACGACCGCGGCGACCGAGCGCGGCGTCATGAGCGTGAGCCCCCCCTCGATCTCGGCGGCGCAGCCACGGAGCGCGCCGACGGCCTCCCGCCACGCCTGCTGGTCCCCTCCGGTGAGCCGTTCACCGCACCGGTCGAGCGCTTCCCACGCGGTCGCGAAGCGCGTCGGCAGGTCCAGGCCCCCGACGAGCACGCCCGCCTCGACGTAGGCCTCGAGCTGCGGCCTCACCACGGCGGTGTCCACCCCCAGGCGCCCCGCCAACCGGTCCACGAGGTCACCGAGCGTCTCCCCGCGGCTCGGCAGGAGGGGAACGACGACGTCGACCACCGGGTTCGGCTCGACGGCCCGGTCGACGACCCGACCGTCCCGGAGCCGCGTCGAGTACCTCCAACGCCCATCGTCCTGGCGGGTCAGCGTGGCGTTGGCCCGCCACGGCTCGGACCACAGGTAGGGCGGCCGGGCCGCGAGGGAGCGCAGCACGAACTGGAAGGGCCGCAGGTCGGGCTGGACGAGGACGGTGCTCGACTGCCTCCGGACCGTGGTCTCGCCCGCCCACTCGGCCAGGGCCACGCCTGCCCAGAGGTCCGCCGGTTCGGTCCGGCCCACTGCTCGGGAGAGGTGACGGTAGAGGGCGCCGTACAGACGACGGTCCCGGGCCGCTGCCTTCCTCCGCCGTCGCCCCGGGACGGCTGCCGCACTCCGGGCCAGCTGCGGGTTCGCGATGACCAGGGCCTTCATGAACGCCTCGTCGCCGACGGTGACCTCCCGCAGCAGTCGGCGCTCACGCTCCATCGCCCTCTCGTACGCAGCCACGAGGTCCCCGCTCACCGGCCCGTTCCCCGCCGTCAGGGCCAGGCTCGCCAGCGCGCTGTCGCCGAGGCCGTCCAGCCTGTCGATGGGGAAGGCGGCGGCCCGGAGCAGGGCCACCGGGGCGAAGTCGTGCTCGGCGGGCTCACACGCCATACCGCGCCCACAGCCGCGCCGTGGCGAGTCGGGCCTGCTCCACCGCCCCGAGGTCGACCTCTGCGGCGAGGTGCTCCTGCAGCGCCTCGATGAGGGCGGCGTCGCGCATCAGGTCGGCGAACGCCTCCCTCGTCAGACCGGCCGTCCGCAGCCACTCCAGGGTCGTCTCCTCGTCGTCGAGGTGGAAGGCGGCCCGGAAGGCGTCGGCCGCCCGCTGCACGTCCTCCGCGCCGAGCTCCACCCCCGCTCGGGAGGCCTCGCGCCGGGCCAGGATCCGCAACAACGTCTTCTTGCGGGCCACGTCGCTCGTCTCCCCGACGGGGTGCTCGGCGTCGCCGGCCTCGACGTCCACGGCGCTGAGGAGGTCCGCGAGGAACACCGTGCGCTCCACCCGCCACCCCGGTGGGGGGTGGACGGCCCCCGCGCCGGCACCGTCCGCGGCGGCCGCCGCGGCATCCGAGGCCATCGCGTCGAGCATGGCCCGGGCATCCCGCTCCTTCAAGGACGCCCCCTGCCGGGCGAGGAAGCTCTCGAGACGCCGCACCTGCGACGGGTCGGCCCCCAGTTCCGGCGCAACTCGCAGGAGGTCCGCGAACGAGCGGTCCGGGTAGTGCAGGGACTTCGCCCGATCGACGAGCCGCTGGGCCAGCGACGGCGGGACGACCGCCTCGTCGACGGCACGGGCCAGGGCGTCACGGATGTTGACCATGGCGTCGGAGATCGCCCGGTACCCGAACTCCGCCGGGGCGTGGGCCACGGCCACCTCGTCGTCGTCCTCGATCAGCCCACTGGCGTACCACTCGTAGACTCGCCCAACGCCGACCATGCCGAACGGGTGCAGCTCGGCTGCGCGCAGCGCTCCCATGCTCGCCGCTCCGTAGACCCTCACGCCACGTTCCAGGGCGAGGAGCACCTCCTTGTGCCAGATCGAGGGGACGAACTGGAAGAAGCCGTCGACGATGCCGATCGCGGTCGCGCCACGGTCGATCGCGCGGAGCACGTCCCCCTGCTCCGCCGGCGGGTGGTACTCGGCGTCGAGGTGCGCGCGCGCCCGCTCCGCGCTCAGCGTGGGGCCGAGGAAGACGTGGGTGCTCACGGCTGCCGTGCCAGCGCTCGGGGACCCGGCCGGTAGGACGGCGACTCCACCGGCCCCTCGAGGTCGAGGGCCAGGACCCGGACGACCGAGACCGGCAGGTCGTCGCGGGAGAGGTCGACGACGACGACCTCGCCCAGCCCCGCGTCCGCGAGCGCGTCGAGGCACAGGGACAGGTCCTCGTCGACCGACCCCGCCGACGGCAGAACCGGTTCGGTGAACGACGCTCGCCCGCTCCAGCTGCGGGCCATCTCGCGGTACGTACGGATCGCCTGGGGCGACTGGAACGCCCGGTAGCGCTCACGGGTCAGGTCGTCACGGGCACCCGAGATGACCGTGAGCCGGCTCTGGGCCGCCTCGGTGAGGGCTCGGGTGAGCGCGACGCCGGGGTCGGGGTGGCAGCCGGCACCGAAGGCGGCCGGGTACGGCGCGATGAGGGGGTCGGCCTGCCGGTCGAGGACGATGACCCGGTAGCACGGCAGCGGCAGGTCGCTCGTGACGTCCCACACGAGGACGTCGATGTCCGCGGCGTCGAACCGGTCCAGCAGCTCGCGGCACGAGGGGTCGCTCACGGTGGCCGGGTCGAGCTCGGTGGCGCGTCGCTCGTCCCAGGGACGGTGCTCCCACAGGGCACACGCGTCGCGCTCCACGGCCTCGCACAGCGCATGGAGCGTCGCCTCCCCGATGGTGTTGCCGGCTGCGAGCCCGTTCGTGCTGCACACGAAGCAGCCACTGCCCGGGACACGAGGCAGGCAGGCGTTGGCGTGCACGAGCTCGTAGGGCACCCACACCGGCTCTCCGCCCGGCAGCGACCGCCCGAGCGTCCAGGGAATGGGCTGCCACGGGGTGTAGGTCGTCGTGCGGGAGAGCGGGAGCCGCTCGGGGTCCACCGAAGGAAGGGTGCGGCGCAGGTGCTCGTAGCTCTCGAGCCGCACCAGGCAGTCGTTGAACTCGGCGTGGTGGGCTTCGAGGGACTCCCCGACAGCCGAGGCCTTGGCCGCGTCGATGTCCAGGCCCTTGCCCTGCGAGACCGACAGCGAGCGCGCGTTGGGCCGCACGGCGACCGCGACCGGGATGCCGACGCGGTCCAGGCCGGTGATGTTGGCGACGCGGGTGATCCCGACCCGCTCGAGGTGGGGAGCGAGCCGTTCCAGGGTCTGCGCGGGATGCACGGACCGCCTCGACCCGTGCACGTAGCCCCCACCCGTGGGAGCCGGGGAACGGGGCGGGCCCGACACACCCGAGCCCGACGGCGTCACTCGGTGGGAGCGGGTGGCAGTCAATTGATCTTGATGTTCTTGAAGTGCCGGGCCTCGGTGTCCGTCTCCTGGATCCGGGTCCGCCCGTGGAAGAACCGCCAGTTGTCCCAGACGAGCAGCTCGGCGCGTCGCCACGACACCCCGGTCATGAGGTCGGGGTCGTACATCGACTCGAGGAGCCGGACGAGGGTCTCGTTGAGCTCCCCGGCGGTGAGCGATCCCCTCGGGCCGACGTAGCGCCACCAGAGCAGGTCGTCACCGAAGTCGCGGAAGGAGAAGACGGGACGGCCACCCCGCCAGGACAGGAACGGCGGGCTCTCGGGGAACTGGCTGAAGTGGGCGTGCTGCAGCATCTCCGCCTGCGTCCTCGTCAGCCTGTCGTGCACGGCGGTCATGGGCACGAACACGGTTTGGCCGCCGGTGTCCGGTGGCGAGGGCTCGACGCAGTGCAGGGCGATGTAGCGCGGTTGTCGCTGGACCGGCCGGACGCAGACCTCGGCGTGGAGGGTCAGCTCGTTGCTGCTGATGAGCGCCAGCGCGTAGTCGGAGGTGACGTCCGTCCGCTCCCGCCGCAGGTTGAAGACCAGGCCGTCGTCGACCTGGTGCTGCAGCTTCGGACTCGTCTCGTGGACCATGACCGTGCCGAGGCGCCGGCCGAAGGTGACGAGCTCGTCGTTCGTGAGCAGCCGGTCGAGCCGCACCTTCGCGATGCCGTCGTCCCGGAGCCGCTGCTCGACCTCGCCGGTACGGTCCGGCAGCTCGTCGGCCGCGAGCTCCGCGACGAGGATGCCGTCCGGTTCGGGCAGCCAGTCGGACCGCGTCAGCGAGCGCTCTCGCATGCGAACGTGCGGGTGGTGCGCCTGCTCGACGAACAGACCACCCAGCACGGTCGGCATGGTGGCGAGGTCGGCCACCTCCGTCACCGTCGGACCCATGGTGCTCACCCCAACATCCCAGCCAGCTCGGCAGTCGGAACCTGTTCCCGGAACGGCCACGCGTGGCCCGGGACCCGGACGACGTCACGCCCCGACGACACCCGGCGGATCGAGTCCCCGGGGCGCAGCAGCGCGACACGGACCGGGCTGCCCAGCAGCCCGCACGGCATCTCGGTGCGGTTGCGGGCGGCGACGATGACCCGCTCCGGGAGCGGGTCGAAGCCGTTGGCCTCCTGCACCAGCTCGTCGAGCCGGGGGCCGAGACCGATCCGCCAGTACCAGGGAGCCCCGCCGTCGGCGTACGGGACCACGGTCGACGCGCCCCACGTCTCGGCCACGTCGATGGCCTCGTCGGCCGTGGTCATGAGGCGCTGGCGCACGCCCCACAGGTGCCGCGGCACGAGCAGGATGGAGCGTGCGACAGATGTGAAGAGCAGCTGCACCGGGTACGTCAGCCACCCGCGGTACCCGGTGAAGAGGACGTCCGGCGTGCCCACCTCCTGACGGGCCCGGGCAGCCACCTCACGCACGTCGCCGCTGCCGTCACGGCCCGAGTCGGCGAGGAAGGCGGCCGAGAAGTCGGGAGTACGGACGAAGTAGGTGTTGCCGTGGTTGCGGATGCCGGGGTGCAGCTGCTCGGAGTCCGTCGCCTGCTCCCCGTGGAAGGGCAGGGCCACGACGTCGATGTCACCCACCCGGACCGACTCCCACCAGTCCAGCTCCACGACGTCGGTGAAGCCGAGCTCGCGGAGCCGCTCGGCCATCCCGACCGTCATGATCGTCTCCCGTTCGACGCGAGGGACGATGACGCGGGTCGAGGGGTGGAACTGCAGGAGGGTCGACGGGACGAAGTGGTCCGGGTGCGAGTGGGTGATCGCGACCGCGTCGACGCGTCCGACGTCTCGCAGCCGCAGGGGTCGGTACCCGGGCGGGTCCGCGGGGTCGGACGCCGCGAACCAGGGGTCGACGACCACGGCGGACGTCCGCGACCGCACGACGACGGTGTTGTGCCCGACGAACGTGAGGTCGGATGCCGTGACGTCCGGGTGCGGGGCCGACTCGACGTCGGCGTCCTCGAGCATCCCGGCCTGCTCGAGCGCCGCGACGAGTCCGGCGGTCGGGCCGGTCACTCGCGCGCGGTCGACGCCGTCGCCGGCGAGCGCCGACACGAGCTCGTGCAGCCGTGGCCAGTCACCGACGTCGAAACGGCCCTGCAGCCCGCCCTCGCCGCTCGTCGGGACGAGGGCCAGCTCGCTGGGTGGAGCGAGCGCGACCTCGGGGTGGAGGACGCTGTCGTGCACGCGCCAGTGCCGCTGCACCACCTCCGCGACCTCGGCGAAGGCCGCCGAATCGACCGCCTGGGCGAGCAGCCTCGGCCCCGCCTCGACCAGGCCCTCGAACCCGTGCCGCTCGACGTGGTCCAGCACCGGTGCGTAGACGCGCTGGACGTTCTCGTCGGGACGGCGACCCACCGGGCTGCCGAACACCGTCCGGTCGGCGTAGCCGACGTCCACGCGCACGTCGGACCGCAAGCGTCGCACCACTCCCCCTCCCAGACGAGCCCCGTTTCCACGGGCCGGGTCCGGACATCTTCCAGCGCGCGGGAGACGCGGTCAAGGACCGGTTCGCTGGGGATGACGTGTGTTGGCACCGGCGCTACAGTGCCGGGAACGCAGTCGGTGCACGTTCATCGGGGGGTGCCATGGCCAGCAGCACCTGGGTCACGACGGAGGGTCATCCGGGCCTGCCACGAGGCCCTCTGTGAGCACGCAGCCACTCCGCCTCGCCCCCGGCGCCGAGGCCGTGGTCGCTGCCTCGGGATCCGTCATCCTGCGCAACGGGGAGCGGACCGTCGAGGCTCGGGGCCTGGACCCCGAGCTGCTGCGGGCCGTCGTCGAGGCCGTCGACGGAGTCCGTACCCGCGAGGAGGTGATCGCCCGGATCGAGGGCCCGTACCCGCGGGCCCACGTCGAGGCGGTCCTGGGCGGTCTCAGGGGCACCGTCCTCGCCGACGACCCGACCACGGCCGGCGGCGGTGCGGGCACGGTCGGGGTGCTCGGTCGCGGACCGCTTGCGGACGGCATCCTCGAGTCGCTGCGCGGCAGCGCCCACGACGTGAGTCACTGGGCGGGCGCACAATTCGCCAGCTGCGAGGACCCGTCGTTCCAGGCGGATCGGCGGGCCCGGATGCCGCTTCTGCCCTCGCCGGCGCCACCAGAGAAGGACGAGGACCCGTTGTCCGCAGCGGCGCTCGACGAGCTCCTCGACGGGGTGGACCTCGCGGTGTGTGCCCTCGCGGGAGTGCCCTACCGGGCGCACCTCGACGTGGCGGACGCGGCCCGTCGCACGGGAACGCCCGTGCTGTTCGTCTCCGGGGCGCCCGACGGGGGCACGGTCGGCCCCCTCTACGTCCCGGCTGCGAGCGCCTGCTTCGAGTGCGAGCGCCGCGCGGCGGTCCTCGACGGCGCGACCGACCTGGGCCCACCCGACGAGGTGCTTCCGCTCCTGCACACCCCCGCCCTCCCCGACGGTTCGGACCTGGCTCGGCGCCTCGGAGAAGAGGCGGCGCGTCTCGTGGACGCCGTCCTGTCCTCGCCCGCGGCCGACGGCTCGTTCTCGCACGTCACCCGCCTGCCGCGCGGCGGGGCGCCGGTGCGTCACGTCGTCCTGCCCCGAAGCGACTGCACGAGGTGCGGCGGCACGGCATCCACGATCGAGGGCAGACCAGCGCCCGAGCGCTTCGGCCTGCCCGCGCTCGCCGACGTCGCGCTCGAGCTGGACCGCGCATCCGCCGAGCGCCCGACGACGGCCACGCCGCGGCAGGGCCCGGCATACCGCACGGTCGGCATCCTGGGTGGCGGCACCGCCGGCTATCTCACGGCGCTCACGTTCCGGCGACGGTTCCCCGACATCGACGTGACCCTCATCGAGTCGAGCCGGGTCGGGGTCATCGGTGTCGGAGAGGCGACGACACCGAGACTCACCGAGTACCTGCACAGCCCGGCCGACCTCGGACTCGACATCGTCGACTTCCACGAGCGGGTCTCCCCCGTGTGGAAGCTCGGGGTGCTCTACCAGTGGGGCCGTCCGGGGGGCGAGTTCCCATGGCCCTTCCAGTACGGCGCCCTCCTCGACGCCTACGCCCACGACGGCAACCTGTCGGCACACTGCCTCGCCGCGATGCTCATGGACGCCCGGCGGGTGCCGGTCCTGCAACGCGATGACGGCGAGTGCACGTCCCTGCTCGGCCGGGTTCCCTTCGCGTACCACCTCGACAACCCACGGTTCGTCCGGTACCTCCAGCAGGAGGCGGACCGCGCCGGGGTCACGAGGCGCGACCTCGTCGTCACCGACGCCACGATGTCCCCCGACGGAGGCACCGTCGAGAGCCTGGTCACCGAGGACGGCGAACGGCTGGCCTTCGACCTGTACGTCGACTGCTCCGGTTTCCGCTCGGTCCTGCTCGAGGGCAAGCTCGGGTCCCCCTTCGTCAGCTACGCCGACTCGCTGTTCACGGATGCTGCCGTCGTCGCCAACGTGCCTCACGACGGCGTGACCAAGCCCTTCACGGTCGCCGAGACCATGGCCAACGGCTGGTGCTGGAACATCGCCTTCGAGCAGGAGGACCACCGCGGGTACGTCTTCTCGTCCGCCTTCTGCAGCGCCGACGAGGCCGAGGCGGAGATGCGCGCCGCGAACCCCGGGATGTCGGACGCCTGGTCGCTGCGGTTCCGGTCCGGCCGGCACGAGCACTTCTGGAAGGGGAACGTCGTCGCGGTCGGGAACGCGTACGCGTTCGTCGAGCCGCTCGCGTCCACGGCGATCCACATGCTGCTCTTCGAGCTCGACCTCCTCGGCCACCACCTGCCCGGCCCCACCGAGGACGCCCACAAGGACCTCCTCAACGCGCAGGCGAACGCGATGTGGGACAGCCTGAGGGGGTGGCTGGCCGTGCAGTACCGGTTCAACACGAGGATGGACACCCCCTTCTGGCGCGCCTGCGCGGCCGACGTCGAGCTGGCCGGCGCGGCGCCGCACGTGCAGCGCTTCCGTGAGCGCGGTCTCCTGAGCTCCGATGCGGTGCAGGTCCCCCCGCCCGGTGGAGCGTTGTCGCGGTACGCGAACGACTACTTCTCGCAGGACTACGTCTACGACGTCATGCTCCTCGGCCAGGACGTGCCCGGCAGGCTCGGCGAACCGAGGACCGGGCGTGAGGAGTGGCGCACGCGGACCGAGCGCAACCGCTCGATCGTGGCGCACGCACTCCCCCAGAACGAGGCGCTGGAGTGGGCCCGCCGGCATCCCGAGCACCTGACCGACCTCGTGACCAGCCCGGACAGCTGGCTCGGCGAGCAGCTCTACTGACGCGAACGGAGCACCGAATGAGGACCCTGGACAACATCGACCGCATCCCCACGCCCCCTGCGCAGCAGCTGCTCGACGACTACGTCCTGCGTCGTCGGCCCGTCATCATCACCGACCTGTTCGCCGACCTGCCGATCCGTGGGATCGACACGGCCGAGCGGGCCCTCGAGGAGTTCCCGGACCTCCCCGTGGTCGTCCAGCCCAACTACATGACCTCGCTGCTCGAGCGGGGGACGACGGGGGAGACCCGGCGCACGACCCTCGGGCAGTTCCTCGCACAGATCGAGGCCGACCCGGACACCGATGACTACTGCATCGAGTACGACACGCCACCGCAGATGGATGCCTTCATCCAGCCCACCGAGCACTGCCGGCTCATCGACCCTGACGACGTCCGACCGCTCATGTTCGTCGCCGCGCCCGGCAACTTCGCCCACCTCCACTACGACGGGGACCAGCGACATGTGCTGATGTACCAGGTGTTCGGGCGGAAGAGGTACACGATCATCGACGCCCGTGAGGGCCGCAAGGTCGCTCCCCTGTCCGACCCGTCGATGCAACGCACCAGCTCGCTCTTCCTCCAGAACTTCAGCGAGGACGACAAGCTCGCCTTCCTCGAGTACGCCAATGCCTGGGACTGCGTGCTCAGCCCCGGCGAGACGCTGCTCATGCCCATGATGGCGTGGCACTACGTGGAGTACCTCGACGCCTCCATGTCGGTGAGCTATCGCCTGGGCCGCAACCGGTACACGCGCTTCCTCGCCGAGTCGGTGCCGATCCCGAGCCCCTACCTCCAGCGGCTCGCCGTCGAGTTCATCGACGAGCAGGCCCTCACGCCGCAGCACCTGGCGGCGTTCGCGATGCTGCAGGACGTCAGCCGGCGCCCCTACCCGACCGGAGAGGACCGCGCCCGGGCCCTCGACGCGTGCTGCATGCAGCTGTGCGCCGAGCTCGACCCGCAGTGGAGCCGCGCGTACACGTTCTACGACCACCAGCGCCGTGAGTCCTTGGAGCGGGTCGTCGAGCCTGACGGCGCCCCTGGGGCCGACTTGCCCACCCCCGAGGCCCCGGCCCCGGCGCCGGCGCCCGACTGGGAGGGAACCGACCTCGTGTCGCTCACCCCGGAGACGATGGTGCTCATGCCGCTGGGCGACGTGGGCGGCAAGCCGTCGGTCATCCTGGCTCGCCACGGTCGCCTCGAGCTGCGGTTGACCATCGATGCGGCCCGGCCCTGGCTCCTCGACCTGCTGCGGACGGTCTCGGACGGCGCCGTGCTCAGCGTGTCGGACCTCGCGCAGGCCTGCGGCGCGGACGTCGCCGAGATCCGACCCGTGCTGGCGCAGCTGCACGAACGGGGGTGGGTCGCCGTACCCCAGGGAAGTGAGCCGGCGCCCGTGTAGTCGTCTCGTCGCAAGGCACAGCAGGGCCGCAGCACCCAAAGCTGGCGGAGCGGCGGCCCCAGCTTCGAGCCGGCGCGCGTAGCCGGCGTCGGGGACGGCGTGACGGTCAGACCCACCGCCTGCATCCGTCCGCGGTCTGCCCTCAGGCCACGCGGCCCTTCGGGGCGTTCTCGGCGGTCTTCCCCGGGTCGCGCTCGACGACGCCGCCGAGCGCCTCGTCGATCCGCGCCATGAGCTCGGGCTCGAGGCGCACGCCCGCGGCCTTGACGTTCTCGCCCACCTGCTCGGGGCGGGATGCGCCGACGAGGGCGGCAGCGACGTTGTCGTTCTGGAGCACCCAGGCGACGGCGAGCTGGGCCATGGTGAGCCCCGCGTCGTCGGCAACGGGCTTGAGGGCCTGCACCCGGCTGAGCACGTCGTCGTTCATGAACCGCTTGATCATGTCGGCGCCGCCCTTCTCGTCCGAGGCCCGCGAGCCCTCGGGCGGGGCCTGACCGGGGACGTACTTGCCGGTGAGCACCCCCTGGGCGATCGGGCTCCACACGATCTGGCTGATGCCGAGCTCGTCGCACGTCGGCACGACCTCACCCTCGATGACGCGCCACAGCATCGAGTGCTATAGGGAATCGGATCGGCACACCCTCTGACCTGCGAAAACAGAACAGGGGCGGCGCGCCTGCAACGGGCGTGCAACATGCCCACCGATAAAGCGGCCCCCGCGGTGTTGCCACACCCGAGGGCCCGACGTGAACCGTTGGAGGGTTCATCGTGAGAATCAGCCTACCCGCACCCGCTGACGTGGCACAGACCCCAGCCGGTGCGTTGTGAGTCCCCTAGACACCCCGGTCGGCCTCGCGCTCCTCCTCGTGGGCGCCCTCGTGTCGATCCCCTGCCTCGCGGCTCTCGTCGTGCACCGGCTCGGCGGTGGGCAGTCATGAGCGCACCCGTGAACCTCGAGCGCACCGCGGCCGGCAAGGTCCGCCCCGTCTGCGAGTTCTGTGGGCGCAAGGGCCGGGCGGTCACCCCCGATGAGTGCGGGCGGGTCAGCCTGTGGGACCTCGCCCGCGGGTGGTCGTGCGCCCCGTACCCCGAGCACGTCACCCACCCGGACGGCTCCACCGGCACGCTCTACCAGTGCCCCGCGTGCACGCGTCGGCTCGACCGCGGCGAGGCGCTGACCTCCCGCGGCACCACGACAAAGCGTGTCGTCATGTAGCCGCCAGGGCAGCACGCGGCGCCGGACAGGGCCCCAGCCGCGACACCAAAACGGACGACGCCCGCGGTGACTGACCCCAGCCTCGTGAACCGCCACGAGGCGCCCACGACACGGCTCGGCCGGGCCCGTCGCGGGTTGACGGCCCCGCTCGCTCTCGCCACGAGGGCGGGCTAGAGGTCGTGGCCGGGAGCGAACGGGCCGGGTCGGCATTGGGAGGGTTCGCCACCACTCTGCCCCGCGTCAGCGGGTCCGCTGTCGGCCCTCGGCAGCACAGTTCGACACAACCGCCTCAGGAAGGAACCAACCATGAGCACCACCACTGACACAACGACCGCGACCGAGACGTGCCCCGCGTGGTGCGTCGAGCACATCCGACCCGATGACGTGCACGGCGGCGCCCGCTGGGGCGGCGACACCACGCTCCACATCGGCGCAGACGTCCAGGGCCCGACCATGGAGGGCCGGTGGGTCGTCGGGTGCGCGGTCGACGGCCCCGAGCCGGCCACGCTCGACGCGGCCTCAGACGGCCAGATGACGCCCGACCAGGGGCGCGCGTTCGCCGCGGCCATCGTCGCCGCGTGCGATCAGCTCGAGGGCCAGACCGCAACGGGGCGCGTCGCTCGGCGCGTCCACAGCCTCATGACGGCGCACCCACTCGACGCTGACCGACTCGAGGCGGTCGCCGCGGCCCTCGGTGTCGACTGGTTCGACCTCGTGCGCACCGACGACACCCCCGACGCGGGCGCCCCCACGGCCCCCTGACGGCCCCACACGTGCCGCCCCGTCCTCACCCCGAGGGCGGGGCGGTTCGGCGCGTCACAGTCGCCCCCTGCCCTCGTGGCGCGGTGCGAAAATCGGGGTAGGCCCAACCGCCTGTCCCCCCGGGTGAGAGGGCCTAGCGTCCCGGGGTTGAGGCCTCACCGTCTCCCCCGGGGCGCGCCTCGCCCCTTCCGCCGTCGCCCCCAACGGCCACCGCTCGACCAGGGGCACAGACGCGCCCGTTCCCCCCGACGTCGCCCGGCATCGTTCCCACCCCGCGACGGCCCCCCGAAACAGCCGAACCACGGTCAGCGGCACACCTTATGCATTGTCGGTAGTTGAGCGCGCAACGGCACCCCCGGCGCAGCGCTCGGCGTGGTCGTGCACCCCCCACGGACGCGTGCACGGGCGACGCATGGCCCACCGCCTCACGCGCCTACCGTTGACCGTGACCCACACCCCGGACGCGTGCCAGGTGCGCCACCCCTCGGCCGCTCGAGCGCGGGCCCACTCGACCTCATCGCCGTCAGTCTCGGGGTCGTAGTCGTGCGTACCGTGCTGCCATCCCACGTCCATGCAGGGCGAGGGTAGAGAGGGGCACTGACGGCACCCCAGGGGGAGGGCCCCCGCCGCCCCGTTCCGCCGCCTCTCCCGGCATAGGCGGGCCTCTCTCTGGCTCGCCTTTTTTCGCGCCTGTGGCAGGGGGTGAGGCGGGGGGGTACCGACCGCTTTCCCAGAGGGTGACCGCGTGCCGCCCGGCGGGGGCTCCCCCCCACCCCTTGCCGGGGCCACGTCGAGAACGGCGCGACCCCGGGGCAGGCTCAGACGTTGAGCACGGGGCTCGGCACTCGACCGGGGCGGCCGGTGCCCTTGTCGTCGGATGCGATCACCGACACCGCGGCGACGGCGGCGCGGGTGCGGTCTCCGAGCTCGAGCGCGGACCCTGCCAGCGACAGCGACAGGCTCGGCCAGTCACCGCGGGCGACGCGCACGAGGGCGACGTCGTACCCTTCCTTGCTCGCGCACCGGTCGAGGGCGAGCACGTCGGCCCGGCGCGGGTCGGTCTCACCGATCGGGGCCCGGGTGAGGCGGTTCACCCGCTGGGCTCCGTCGATCTCGGGCACGGCCACCACCGTGCACAGGGTGGGCAGCTCGATACCGGTCGGGCCGGCCTTTGGGGTGTGCACCGAGGCGAGGGCGCCCATCGTCGCTAGCGCGGACTGGGCAGCCTTCCACGGGCGCGTGACGTCGAGGTCGACGACAGCGGCCGCGTCGAGCGGTGCGTCATGGGGCAGCGCGGCGGCGGCCTTGGCCAGCGCGGCGGCGGCGGTCTGGAATGCCGGGGTGACGGCGGCGACGGCCTCGGCCACGATCCGGCCACGGTTGCGCCCGAGCACGCTCTCACGGTGCCTCTGCACTTCCAGGCGCAGCGCGTCGGCGGCGTGGGCGCGGGCGATCCGCGCTAGCGCATCCTCGAGCCACGCGGCGACGTCGGCCACGTCGAGGGCGTCGGCCACCGAGGCGGCGACAGCGGCCGCGGTGGGCTCGGCCGCCAGTGCGGCGTCAGTGGGCCCGAACAGTGCCGGCACGGGCAGCCCTGCGGCGGCGTAGGCGCCCCGTAGGCGCCCCTCGAGCTGGGCGGGCGAGATGGTGAAGCACTTCGTGCGGTCGGTGGCGTTGATCATGATGCGGTGTCCTTCCTGATGGCTTCCATGAGCGCGTCCGCGGTCACGGTCTCGGGGTCGTGCGGGGGTGCGGTGGGTCCGGCGGTTGCGGCGTCCAGGGCGGCGAACAGCTCACCGACGGTCGCGGCGAACTCCTCGGCGCGCGCCCGGCGTCGGGCGTCCTCGTCGGGGTTCCATGTCACGGTGACGCCTCTTCTCGGTTGGTCGGTACGGCCTCGGTCAGACACTCGAGGAACACGATGTGAAGCGCGGTCAGGGCGACGGCGGCAACCTGCCGGGTGTCGTCCCGGGCCAGCGACAGCAGCAGCGCCGAAACGGCCTCGCCGTCGCCGGCCACGTCGCACAGGTCGAGCACGAGGGCCCGGGCGGCCTCGGCGGTCACGGTGGCCGGTGGCGCCCCGCTCCTCGGGGGGGTAACAGTCGCGGTCATCGGGGGTTCCTTCCATCGTCGGTGCGGTCGTGGCACGGGGTTCCTTTCGTCGGGGTCACGTCGAGCGGCATTCCGAGCTCGTCCAGGGCGGCGCGTAGCCGGTCGAGCCGGTCGGCCAGCCGGTCACGCTCGAGCGCGGTGACGCGGCGCTCGAGGTCGACCAGGCGGGCGGCGTGTCGGCGGCGGCGGATCATGACGCGGCCCTGTCCTCGGTGCGGAAACGGCGGTCACGGATGCGCCCACCCCACACCCCGAAATCCTCGGCCTCGCCGGCATCCCCGCACGGGTCGAGCAGCGGGCACCCCTGACACCGTGGCGCGGCCTGCTCGAGGTCGGCCCGGCGCTCGGACGTCCACGCGTCCGGGTCGGTGACGCACACCGGGCGCCGGCCGGTCTCTGCCAGGGCGGCCACCGCCCGCGCCAGGGCCTCGCCCGCGGTCACGTCGTCCGCCTCGCGCACGACGGGTGAACCGCCACGCCAGGGCGCAGCAGCCCACCACACACGGGGCAGCGGCGAGGCTCGGCGGTCATGACGCGGCCTGCCGTTCGCACTCGACACACTCGCTCTTGCCGGCCCACTGCCTCAGCTCGGACAGGGTGCCGCCGCAGCTCGCGCACGGGACGTCGGTGGGGTCCGGGTGACGAGATGACGAGATGACGAGCGATCCGGCCTCCCTCTCTTTCTTCTCTTCTCTTTCGGTAAGCACAGAGAGATTCGAGGGTTTCCCCGTCACCTCGTCACCCTTTTGGGCGCTTTCGACGTCCTCGCAGGTCATCGGGGGCGCCTCGCGGTGACGAACGGGGTGACGAGAGGGTGACGAAACGGCAGGGCCCGAAATCTCGTCACCCGTTTCGTCACCCTCACCGGCCGGTGGGGTCAGGCTCCACACCTGCCCCCGTTTGGTCCTCTCGGGCCTCTGTTCGACCCCCCAACCGAGGCGGCGCAGCGAGGGGGCGCGGCGCTTGAGGGTGGCCCCGAGGGTGCGCGCGTTGCGTGGCCACTCCCGCGGCGGCTTGACGTCTCCGAGGGCGGCGGTCAGCACGTCGAGTAGGTCGACGGCCGCGCCGGTCCACGGTGCCCGGATCGTCGCCGTGAGGGTCGACAGCACCGGGTCAGAGGTCACGGCATCGTTGGCCAGCTCCCCGGCTTGTGCCCGGTAGCGGCCGGTGCCGTCGGTGCCCATGACGGCATCCACCGCGGCCAGGACGCGCCCGAAATCGGCCATCCGTGGCAGCCTCTCGAGGTCGAGGGTCGGCAGGGCGGCCAGCACCCTCACGGCCAGGTCGAGCAGCCCGGCCAGCACCACGGGGGCGACGGCCTCCCAGCGGCCGGCTAGGTCAGCGTCCCGGCGCCGGGTGGCCTCGGTGATCCGGTGCAGCTCGACCGTGACGAGCCGGTCGGCCAGGTCGTCGCGCACCGCCCCGAGGTCGATGCCGTTGAGCAGCACCACGCGGCGGAAGCTGACGACGTGCAGGTCGCCGTCACTGTAGAGCTTGCGTCGCACGTCGCCGTCGCCGGTCGAGGCGCGGCACAGTGCGTCCGATAGCCACTCCGGTAGCGCGCTCAGGTTGTCCACGGCCACCACGTGCGAGCCGGCCGCGGCGGTGGTCCATGAGTCCAGGTCGCGCGGTGGCTTGCGTAGCGGCACGGTCGACGGGTCCACGGTGGCGGCGATCATCCGTGAGGCGGTGCTCTTGCCGGTGCCCTGCTCCCCGGTCAGCAACAGCACCGGGTGCGGAATCTCGGGCATGAGGGCGGCCACGAGGAAACCGAGCAACACCGCCCGATCCTCGGGGGCGACGTTGAGCAGCTCCCACAACGGCGCCAGGTCGCCACGCGTCGCCGGCCTCGGCAGGGGCGCGGTGAGCGCGGTGCGGCGGTGCAACACCGGGGCCTCGGGGTGCACGCTCCACCCCTGAGCGGTGATCCGCACGACGTCGCCGGATTCGTCTCCGAGGTCGAGCCACAACGCGCCCGCGTGCTCGGCCACGCGCAGCGCCAGGGCGCGCGGTGCCGCGGCGATGGCGAAACCCTCGAGGGTGGCCAGGGCGTCGGCAAGGGCCTGTTGCGGCGCAACCGCCCCGGTCTGCTCCCGGTAGGCGGCGGCCAGCTCGGCGCGCAGCGAACGGCCGTCCCCGCGCAGCATCCGCACCACCCGCGGCCCGTCCAGCGGCAGCGCGAACGGCTCCCCGGTGTCGCTGACCCCGAACGTGTAGCGGGCCTCTGCGATGTCGCACAGCACCTTTGCCGCGGCGGGTCGCTTGTCGGAACGGGCGTCGCTCATCGGCGCACCCCCCTCGGTCGCACGAGGTAGCCGGCCAGCTCGAGGCGGGCCACGAGGTCAGGCACCCGCTCACGGCGCACCCACCACCCGCGCTCCACCGCCGAACGGGTCGCCGGCACCCCGTTGTCGCGCAGCCAGTCACGCACCGGGCCACGCACGAGCACGTGGGCCCCTTCGGCCTCGTACAGGTACACGGGGCGGCCGTTCACGCGCTCCACCGCCGTTCACGTGCCAGGGCCCGGCGTCGGGTGTCCTCGGGGTCGACCTCGGGCAGCCCGGCCATGCGGTGAACGATCCGCACCGCCTCACGGTGCAGCTCGGCGCCGCGCTCATCCGCCCACCGTGCCCCGGCCTCGTGCCCGGCCAGGTAGCCGGACAGGTACGCGGCGTCCCAGACGTCACGCTCCCGGGTCGTCAGGCTCACGAGGTCGACGGCGGGCCGGTTCTCGCCATTCATGACGCCTCACCCCGCGTCAGGTGAACGCACACGGGCCCAATGCCACGGGCGACGGACCGCGGTGCGGTCAGGGTGTGGCCGCAGCGTCGGCAGGGTGCCGCGGCGGCATCCTCGGTCGCAGCGGCGACGTCAGGGCGCGACGGGTCCGTCTGTGAGACAATGGGAACGGTCGTGGCGATGACCTTTGAGCCGGCCCGGGGCCCTACCCTCGGGCCGGTTTCGTCTGGGGGTCGGGTCATGCCGCACCGCCTCGAGCGGTGGGGATGGGGCGCAGGGCGGCGTCAAGCTCGTTGAGGTCGACCCGCAGGGCGCGGGGGCCGAACCTGTAGCCGGTGAGGGTGCCGTCAGCGATTCGGCGGCGGATGGTCAGGGGGTGACAGCCGATGTATGTCGCGGCCTCGGACGTCGAGACCAGGCGGCGCGTAGTGGTGCGAGCCATCGCGGTTCCTTCCGGAAACACGAACGCCGAGCCACGAACAACCCTCGGGGGTTCATTCGCGCTCGGCTCCCGTTACGGGGCTCTCCACTCGCACAGTGGAACTGGACTCGCCGTTAACCGAGACCTTCGTGACGCGCCGTGCGGCTCGGCGCGGTGGGCGCCGGTCACTCTCCCTCAGTTAGCTGTCGGTGTTCTCTTGTGAGGTCGAGTGTACCGACGCGAGGCAACACCCCGGACTCCATGCGCGCCCCGGCGTGTCCGCTATCCGGCGCCCTTGCGCCCCTTGCCCTTGCGACGTTTCGGCGGCTCGGCCATGACGGACAACATGCGCGCAATCTCGGCGTCTCGTCCCGCGGCTACGTGCTGGTAGTGCAGCGCCATCGCCGGGGTTCCGTGCCCCAAGCGCTCCATTAGCTCCTTCACGGTCGCGCCGGTCCTCGCGGCCATCACCGCGGACGTGTGCCTCAGGTCGTGCAGCCTCAGGTCAGGACGGCCCACAACCGAGCGCGCGGCGGCGAACGTGCGGCCAACCTCCCGGGCCACGGGGTGACGGTTCCCAGCGCGCCCGAACAGCAGCGCGTCAGGTTCGGGCCCCGTGAACCGCTCGAGATGGTCGACCAGGGCGGGCAGGATGTGCGGCGGCACCGACACCCGGCGACGGCCGGCGGCAGTCTTGGGCGGGCCCACCGTGTCCACCCCGTTGACTCGGTAGACCGCGCGCTCAACCACAATCAGCCCGGCCGCCACCCGCACGTCGCGACGGCGCAGCTCGGCCAGCTCCCCGTATCGCAGCCCGCACCACCCGGCCAGGAGCACCAGCAGCCGCCACCGTTCGGGCATCGCGTCGGCAATGGCGGCAATCTCCGCAGGGGTGGCCGGGTCGAGGTCGCGGGTGTGCTGGGCCTTGTGGGCCCCGTCGATCTGGCAGGGGTTCGGCTCGGGTATCAGCTTCTCCCGGATGGCTTGCGCGAACAGCCCGTGCACGAGGGCATACGCGTGGGCGCGCTGCGTCGGTTTCGTGCCGTCCAGGGTCGCGTACCAGCGCACGACGTCAGCCGGCGCCACCGAGCGGAGCGGCATCGCCCCGAGGTCGTCACGGACCAGCCGGTCAAACACCGAGCGATAGAGGGCGAGGGTGCCAGGGCGCAGCGGCTCCCCCGCCCGGGTCATGCGCCGGCCTAGCGCTCCCTCGGCGTACTCGGCCAACGTCGCGCCACCCGCGGGGCGGTTCGCCCGCTCTCCCGGCGGCACCCAATCGGCTTCCGCGGCATCCATATAGCGACGTTCGGCGTGCAACCAGCCCTCGGCGTCCATGCGCGTCTCAAAGGTGCGCGGGGCGGTGTGGCGGCGCAGGTCTGGCCCGAGCACGGATGCCTGATACCGGCCTGAGGGCAGCTCGCGCACGGCACCCCAGCCGCGCCGGGTCGGTTTCCTCGGTCGCGCCACGCCCGTTACCTCCCTAGTCGCGTGCAATCGTCGTGCAACACGAGTGTAGGGGTGTGTTCACTTGTGTTACCTCGTGCAACGGGGTTAGTCTCGGTATCACAACAGGTCAGAGGGCATAACCGCAGGTCGGGCGCGGTGCGAACCGTCGCCACACCGACAGCATCGAGTACTGGGGCTGGCTCGAGATGAGCTGGATCCCGAGCTCCTTCGCGAGGCGGTGGCCCTCGCGGATCTGCTCGGCGGTCCACTCGCTGACCCCGATGTACAGCGCCTTGCCCTGCCGCACGACGTCGGCGAAGGCGGTCATCGTCTCCTCGAGCGGGGTCTCGGTGTCGTAGCGGTGGGCCTGGTAGAGGTCGACGTAGGAGGTCCGCAGGCGCCGGAGCGAGCCGTTGATCGACTCCATGACGTGCTTGCGGGACAGGCCGGTGTCGTTCTTGCCGCCCGGACCGGTCGGCCAGTAGACCTTCGTGAAGATCTCGAGGCTCTCGCGCCGCTCGCCCTCGAGCGCCTCGCCGAGCACGGTCTCGGCCTTGGTGTTCGCGTAGACGTCGGCGGTGTCGAACGTGCTGATGCCGTGGTCGAGCGCGGCGCGCACGCACTGGGTCGCGACGTCGTTCTCGACCTGCGAGCCGTGGGTCAGCCAGTTGCCGTAGGTGATCTCGGAGATCTTGAGTCCGCTGTTGCCGAGGTATCGGAATTCCATGGCCTCACCGTATGCCGCGCGGAGCCACGTGCCGGATGCCGGTCGCCGCCTCCCCCGCCCGCCTCACCGAGGCGGCGGGACGGCATCCTCGCTGAGCGCCCGGACCTCGAGGAGCACGACTCCGATGTCGCGCAGCCCGGAGAGCACCCCGTGCAGTCCGGCCTGGTCGACGACGTGCCCGGTGAGCACGCTCGTCCCGTCACCGCGGCGCTCGATGCGGAGGCCGCCGAGACGGTCGGACCAGTGGTCGTCGAGGTGGCCCTGCACGGTGATCTCGTAGGTACGCGGCGGTGTCCGGACCCACGGGCACCCGGTGCCGGGAGGGGTGCCGGTCATCGGGCGCCGACCGACCCGCGCGGGCGGGCGGGATCGACCACCCGGTCCCGCACACCCCGACCGACCGCCCCCGCGGCGTGCGTTCCCGCGGACCGCCGGATGACCCACTCGGCGACGGCGAGGTTCACGACCCAACCGGCCCCCTTGGCGAGGTCCGACACCACGACCGCTTCGCCGAACAGCGCGGTCCCGAGGGGTTCGGTGAGCACCTGCGTGCCGGCGGCGAGCCCGAGGGCGTAGGCCCGCAGCATCCACGCGCGGTGGGCGGCGATGTCGCGCCGGCGGACGGCCGCGAACCCGAGGACGATGGACACCGCCATCGCCGAGCCGAACACCACGCGCAGCCCCTGGAGGACCTCGCCGTTCCCGGCCCGCGGGGTGTAGGCCAGGGTCAGCCACAGGGCCGAGAGGGCGACGACGAGCCCGGCGGCTGCGACGACCCGCCCCGCGCGCCGGTGCCACGCCGGGTGCCGGCGGCGCACACCCGGCACGAGCTGCGCCACCCCGAGCAGGGCGAAGACAACCGACCCGACGACGTGCAGCACCAGCGCCGTCGGGAACCCGGTGAACCGCTCGTCGGCCGGGAGCAGCTCGGGACCGCCGGCGACCTCGACGAGCCGCAGGGCCCCGGCCGTCAGCGGGACGACCGCCAGGGCGACGAGGGCGGCCGGCCCAGCGGCGGATGCCGTGGCCGTCCGCGCGCTCATCGGCCGGCGGGCTCGGGGGCGAGGCTCCCGGCCGGGGTGGAGGCGCTCGGGCCGGATGCCGTGACACCGGCATCCGGGTCCATGGCGGTGGCGGTGGCGGTGGGCGTGGCCGTGGCCGTGTTCGAGTCCATGGGCGTGGCCGTGGGCATGTCCGTCTGTGTGCCCGAGTCCGTGGCCGTGGCCGTGGCCGTGGCCGTGGACGCTGCGACGTCACTCCCTCGAGTACTGCGCCACAGCGACACCCCGAGCCCGATGAGGGCGATGGCCTCGGGCACCGCGAGCGGCCGGTTGAACGACTCGGGCAGCACCGCGAGCGCGGCCGTCGCCACCGTGCTCACCGCGAGCAGGGCTGCGGCCCACCGGGCGAGGATGCCGGTGCGGAACAGCGCGATCCCGAAGACGAGCCCGCCGAGGATGTAGCCGGCGCCGGCGAGGTTGAGGACGACCTGCATCCCGGCGATGTCGCCGTTCGGCGTCCCACCGACGGCCGCGGCGACGACGTCGTCGACGAATCCGGGCTGGGTCGCGGTCAGGTTCGGCAGGACCGCCGCGGCGACCACCTCGGTGGCGAACATCATGAGGTACCCCATCGCGAAGACGAGGTAGCCGACGAGCCCGAGCTGGCCGGCCTCCCGGTGCTGGCGTAGGTACATCCCGGTGATGCCGGCGAGCGCGAGCACCGTCATGACGGCCTTCGCGCTGCTGCGGGCCACCCAGGCCGCAGTCTCGGTCGTGAACGAGTCCGACGGCGGGTGACCGACCTGGACGAGGGCGAAGATGGCCCCGGCGGCGACGGCCGCTGCTCCCGCGCCCTTGATGAGGGCGCTGCTCGTGATCTGCATGACCGGCTCCTGGTTCGCTCCGGGCCGGGCGGGTGCCCGACCTCATCGCGGACGCTACGAACCGATGTGGTGACCCCACATCACATCGTCATGTGACTCCCATGGTGACTGGCACCCGTCGTCGGCCGTCACAGCAGGCCGAGCTCGCCTCCCCGGCGAACGGCGGCCCGGCGGGTCGTCACCCCGAGCTTGGTGAAGATGTGCTTCGTGTGCGTCCGCAGGGTGTTGACCGACACGAACAGGTGGCGCGCGATCTCCGGCCCGGACAGGTCGGTCGCGAGGAGCCTCAGCACCTCGCGCTCCCGGTCACTGAGTTCCTCGACGGGGGCTGGTCCGCCACCGGATGCCGCACCGCGCAGTTGCGTGCCGGATAGCGTTCCAGCGCGCGGCGGTTGGGATGCCGTTCCAGCACCAAGCAGTTGAGATGCCGCTACAGCACTGGGCAGTTCAGATGCCGTCGCGCCGGCTCGCGCTGCTGGTGCCGGTCGTCCCACAGTCCCCGCGGAAGGCACGTGGCCGGCATCCGCGTCGTGGACACCGGCCTGGAGCACGGTCGAAGACAGTGAGGCTGCCTCACCACGAGGTCCGCGCGCGACGGCGGCCAGCAGCTCCTCGGCGGGAGCGCCCTCGTCGAGGAAGAGCCTGCGGTAGCCGACGGGAACACCGAGTGCGAGGGCCCGCTCCAGCTCGTCCAGGGCCGCGTCACGGTTGCCGGACACATCGTGCGCGAGCGCCAGCAGCAGGGTCGCCTCGACGACGCTCCCCTGCCGCTCGCCGCCCGCCGCCGCGGTGAGGACGGCGCGCAGCATCCGGTGCAGGGCCTCGAGAGCGTCCGGCCGGCCACCGCCGCGACCACTGCCCCGGTGTTCGGCGAGCACGAGCCGGACGAGGGTGAGCCGGTCGAACTCGGACGCGTACGACGGGTCGTCCGCGAGCGACTCCCCGCGCTCGGCCGCCCACTCCCCCGCGTCGGCGAGCCGGCCCTGGCCGATGAGCAGCCGGGTGCGCTGCGCCGCGATGGGCCGCACGTCTGGGAAGAAGCCGGGGATGTGCTGCGCCGCAGCCTCGTCGAGCATCGCGACCGCGCCGTCGAGGTCGCCGCGGGCCCGCAGGATCGCGGCGGAGACGGTGTACCAGCGGTGCCGGTTCTCCAGGAGCGAGCCGCGGTCCCCGAGCAGGCGCGCGAGGTCGAGGTGGTGCTCGGCCTCGGAAAGGTCGCCCTCCTCCCGCAGCACGTCGGCGAGCGCGACGTGGAGGTCACCCGCCACGGCGGCTCCGTAACCCGGCGCGGTCGCCACGGACTCCAGCGCCCGCTCGAGGAGCCGGCGCGCCTCGTCGGGGCGCCCTCGGGCCAGCCACATCGTCGCGAGCACGACGGTCCCGCCGAGCGCGTCGGTGGCGTTGCCGGCCGCGCGCAGGTCGCCGACCGCGGCGCCGAACGTGTCGACGGCGGTGGCGAGGTCACCGTCCGCCCAGGCCGCCAGGCCGAGGAACCCGCCGGCGGCCCCACGGGTGAAGTGGTCACCCTGTGCGGCCAGCTCAAGTGCGCGCCGGGCGTGCAAGACCGTGCCCGTGACGTCGCCGCGGCCCTGCGCGGCGGACGCCCGGTAGACGGCGACCATCGCGGGCAGACCGGCGACGGTCGCCGCGCGTGCCCGCACGGCGTCGGCGAGCGCGGCGTAAGTGGACGATGACGGTGACGCTGCCGTACCCGACCCGGCGCCTGTGCCTGTGCCTGTGCCCGTACTCGACCCGGCGCCTGTGCCTGCGTCCGTGCCTGTGCCTGTGCCTGTGCCTGTGCCTGTGCCTGTGCCTGTGCCTGTGCCTGTGCCTGTGCTAACCGTCGCAGCAGCCGCGAGCCCCTCCTCGGCGGCGTCGAGCCAGCCGTCGACACCGTCGAGGTCCCGCTCCGACAACCTGACCCAGGCGAGCTGGGTGGCCAGCAGCGGACGCCGGCGCACGGCATCCTCGGGAAGGGCCCGCAGCCAGCCCCGCAGCATCCGGTCCTCGCGTCGCTTGGTCAGCCCCGGCAGCGCGAGCTCGACGAGGTCGGCGGCCTGCCCGACGTCGTCGCCGGCGATCGCGTGCGGCACGGCGTCGACGAGCCGGCCCTCCCCGGCGTACCAGTGCGCGGCGTCCCGGTGCAGCCGTCGTAGCCGCTGCGGGTCCTGCGCCCCGAGCCGGGCGCGCAGCGCGTCGGCGAAGAGGTGGTGGTAGCGCCACCAGCGGCGCTCGTCGTCGAGCGCGATGACGAAGAGGTTCGCGCGCTCGAGTGCCTCGAGGGTGTCCTGCCCGTCGGTGCGGCCGGTCAGCGTGTCGCAGAGCCCGGCGGTCAGCTCGTCGAGGACGCAGGTGTCGAGGAGGAAGCTGCGGATGCCGTCGGGCTGGGTGTCGAGCACCTCCTCGACGAGGTAGTCGAGGACGAAGCGGTGGCTGCCGGTGAACTCCTCGACGAACCGCTCGACGTCGTCGGCATCGTCCGTGCCGGGCGTGGTGGCAGCGGGCCGGCGGCCGGCGGAGATCGCGGCGAGCTGGAGGCCGGCGGCCCAGCCCTCGGTGCGGGCCTCGAGGGCTGCGACCTGCGGCTCCGCGAGGCCGAGACCCATGACGTCGTTGAGGAAGTGCGCCGCCTCGTCCTCGGTGAAGCGCAGGTCGACGGCCCGCACCTCGACGAGCTCGCCGCGGGCCCGCAGCCGTGGGAGGGGCAGCGGCGGGTCGGCCCGGGTCGTCATCGCGAGGGTGACCTGCGGCGGCAGGTTGTCGACGAGGAAGGCGACCGCCTCGTGGACCGGCGTCGCGTCGACGACGTGGTAGTCGTCGAGGCAGATGACGGTGCGACCGGGCAGCGCGTCGAGGTCGTTGACGAGGCTGACGAGGGCGTCGTCGGTGCGCAGCGCCGGGTCGGAGTCGAGCAGAGCGAGCGCCTCGGTTCCGGTCTCCGGGTCGGCCGTCGGTTCTGTGGCGCGAACGGCGGCCACGATGTGGGCGAGGGCCTTTGTTCCGGTCTGCGGGTCGGTCGTCGGTTCTGCGGCGCGGACGGCGGCCACGAGATGGCTGAGGAAGCGGTGCGGGTCGGCGTCGCCGGGGTCGAGCGACAGCCACGCGATGCGCAACGCCGGCGCCGAGTCCGGCCCGCCGTCGAGCCCAGCGGCGTCCTCGGCCCCGAGGCGGTCGAGCCACTGGGTGAGCAGGGTCGTCTTGCCGAACCCAGCTGGGGCGCAGACGAGCACGAGCCTCGTGCCGGAGCCGAGGGCCGCGCCGAGCCGCTCGATGAGGCGTGGTCGGGCAACGAGCCGGGGTCGTGGCCGCGGCACGTGCACCTTGGTGCCGAGGAACGGCATTGGGCCAGCCTACGGCCGGGTCAGCCGCAGCGTCCCGGAGGCGATGCTGCCGCGGAGCGCAGCGTCCATGCGACACACCGAGTGCACACCCGATGAGGTGCGAGCGTCCCGCGGCGACGCGCCTAGTGTTGTTCGACGTCCACGCCCGGCGGCTGCTCGAACGGTCGCCCGTGGAACACCGCGTCGAGCCAGTCGGCGACGAGGCGGGCGGTGACGTCGAGCTGCTCCCGCCGCGGGAGATCGCCGCGGTCGCACCCGGCATCCCGCCACCGGGCACGGTCGAGGAAGCCGCAGTGGTATCCCCCGCGCACGGCCGCCCATTGGCGGGGGGCCGTCATCGCGTCGTACACCCGGCGGCTGCGCGCGGGCGGCACGATGCGGTCCCGGGAGCCGACGACGAGCAGGGTCGGCGCCCCGATCGCGTCGAGCCGCGCCGGGGGCCGGGTCTCGAGAGCGGCGAGCGTCACGACGGCATCGGCCTCCGGATGCCGTGACGCCGCCAGCAGCGCGGCTCCGGCTCCCATCGAGTGCCCGGCGAGGACGAGACCGCGGCCCGGGCCCGTCCACGGGGCGGCCTCCCGCGCCGACAGCGCGACCCGCCACAGGTCGTCCGCGAGGCGACCGTGGCTGGGCCACGGTCCGGTCTCCGTGTCGGGCGCGACGACGCGGTAGCCGCGGGCCGCGAGGGCTGCCATCAGGGTGTCGTAGTAGCGGGCCTGCTGGAGGAAGCCGTGCCCGAAGGCCACGACCGGGCATCGCGTGCCTGGTGACGTCACCGGCTCCGTGATGCGCGCCCGGATGAGCCGCTGTCCATGGGTGACGACGAGGGTGGAATGGCGCACCTCCCCCATGCACTGCAGGCCCTCGTCCTCTGTCACGCACCCACCGTGGCAGACCCTCACCCCACCTCGCTGGCACGAGAGGGGACAGAGCCCCGGGGCACGACGGTCAGCCCGGCAGGTCCAGACGTTCGCGCCAGACGTCGTCGGCCCAGTCCTCGTCGTACCAGTCATGGTCCGTGGACTCGAGATGGTCCTGCTGGTCGGCGAGCTCGACCGCCGCCCAACGCTGGTCGTCGGGGTCGTCGCCGGTGATTGCGGCGACGAGCTCGGCCAGTCGCTGCGGGGTCAACGGTGGCGGGTCGTGCGCTGCCGCCTGCGCTCGTAGGTGTTCCAGGTGCCGGTCGTAGGACCCGTCGGTCAGGTCCCACACGACGTACCGGCCCCGCTCATCGGGGGTGCGGCGCACCGCGGCGACCAGGCGGCGCTGGTGCACGAAGGTGTGATGCCGTTGACACAGCAGCGCCGCGTTGTCGACATCGGAGCGCCCCCCGTCGAGCCAGTGCAGGACGTGATGCGCCTGCGCCCACGCCGCCGGGGCCGTGCACCCCGGGTAGGTGCACCCCCGGTCCCGGCGCCACAACAGGCGCCGCTGGCCCCGGGTGAACAACCGCACCACCCGGCCCAGGTCCAGGTCCTCCCCGGCACTGCCCAGCACGTGCGGGACCAGGTCGGCCGCGCAGCACACCCGGCGCAGCACCTCCGGGGACAGCAGCGTCCCGGAGGCCGTGGACCCCACCACCTCCCCACACCCGACCCGCTGCTCCAGGTCAGCCAACGGAACGATCACGTGCACCGCGGCCGCGGCGCCCCCGGCGCCGTCCGCGCCCTGCGCCTCGGCGTCCAGGCCCGCGGAGCGCCGGCACACCTGGGTCAACGCCTCGACCCGGCGCTGCCCCGCCGGGCGCAGGTCCCGCTCACCCGTCACCTCGTTCGGAGCCGGCGCGGACAGCGGCCCGATCGCCGCCTCCAACACGGCCGCCTGCTCCGGGGTCATCAACAGCTGGTACTCGGTCAGGTCCCCCGACTCCACCATCGGCGAGGACAACCGCGCGGACTTCGCCAGACGCTCCTGCAGGTCATCGAACACCCCCGCCGCCCCGTGCTCGGCCAACAACCGCGGCCGCAACCGGCGCATCAGGGTCGGCCCCCAGGCCACCCCCAGCTCGAGCAACGCCCTCGTGACCGTGGGCACCGCCTGCGCCTGAAGCAACGGCTCCAACCGCCCGACCTCGCGCAGGACGGCCGTGGCCAACGCCGGCGACACGATCCCGTCCTTGACCCCGGCCCACGCCATCCCCAGCGGCGACCCCGGGTCCACCCCCGCACCGGCCCGGCAGTCCGGGCGCCACTGCGACGGGCCCGGGCAGACCGCCTGCGCCAGCGACGCCACCTGGGCGGCCCCGCCCTGCCGCAACGACGGCGCGTGCTCACGCACCCACGCGTGCACGTTCATGCCGGACTGCGCGACCTCACCGCGGGTCACCGCCTCCGCCGTCACCACCACCCGCGCCGCCCCCGCCCGCGCCCCCACCGCGTCGACCACACCCAACAGCTCGATCAGCTCAGCCCCGCTGGCCTGGACCAGCACCTCGTCCAGACCCTCCAACGCCTCCCGGGCAGCCTCCAACACGGAGCGACGCTCCGCCAGGCTCATCAGCTTCCCCTCCATGCAATAACCGTACACACGTCCACCGACAACCCCTCCCCCGTCATCCACAACCACTGCCGCAACCGCACCATCTGCACCCGAGCCGACCGCACGGCATCCCACCGCGCCGACCGCGCGGCATCCCACCGGTTCCGACTACACGGCATCCCACCGCGCGGCATCCCACCGCGCTCACCGCGCGCATCCCACCGCACCGACCACACGGCATCCAGGCGCCGCCTCAACTCGGAGCCGGCGACCCCGAGCTCACCGCCCCCCTTCGACGGGTCACGAGGCCGCTTCGTCGCCCCACTGCCCGCTGTCACCACAGCCGGTCGTGCCGCGCGGCCAGCCGGCGGCCGTTCTCCATGTCCTCGGGGGCGTGACCCCACGTCGCCCACGCCTCCGCGGAGAGCGTCGACGCCACCGACGAGGAGTGAGCGCCCCAGGACCCACCCCGCCCTCACGCAGGCGTCAGCGTCACCCGCCGCAGCCGCAGGACGCCCAGGTAGGCGGCAACCATGAGCAGCCCGACGTACACGTCGTTCTCGAACCAGCCGAACACCGTCTGCTGCTCCACCCCGAACGTCGTCGGGTAGTAGAACAAGGCGATGCCGAGCACGGTCACGAGGTAGCCGAGCGCCGTCAGCTGCGCCCACCGCTCGGTCCGCCGGGCCAGCGCCGCGATGCCGAACGCCACCGCATAGAACCCCCACGCCAGCGGGGTGTCGACGGTGAACGTCGGGTCTTCGATGCCCTCGACCCACGCGTAGACGGTGTGCACCACCGACAGCGTGAACGCGGCGACCAGGACGCCCGACATCTGGCGGCCGTGGGTCGAGCTCCGCGCACCCCGCGTGGCGGCGGCTGCGGTGGTCTCGGGTGCGGTGGTCATGGGGGTGGCGGTCATGGTCGTTCCTCTCGTCAAAGCGGCCGGATGCCGTCACGACCCACCCTCGCGTCGTCGCCGGCTCCACCCCACCCACAGCGGGCCCACACCGCCACCACACCTGGCCCGGCGAGAGCACACGGCCTCGTGCACCCAACCGCTAGCGTTCCATCGTGGATTCGGGTGCGGCACCGGGCGACTTCGCCGTCGTGCTGCGCCGCCTGCGCGAGTCGCGGTCGCTGACCCAGGAGGAGCTGGCCGAGCGGTCCGGCCTCACCGCCAAGGCGATCGGAGCCCTCGAGCGCGGGGAGCGCCGACGCCCCTACCCGCACACCGTCCGGTCCCTCGCCGACGGCCTGGCCCTCGACGACGACGAGCGGGCATCCCTCGTCGCCGCCGTCCCCACCCGGGATGCCGTCGCGCGCCGCGCGCTCGACCCGCCCGTTCCGGGGCCGGCCGGGTCCTCCGGGGCGCGTTCCAGCGGACCTCGGGACGACAGCCCGGCCACCGCCACCGACAGCCCGGCCACCGCCACCTCCCCCGCCACCGCCACTGCCCCCTCCCCCGCCACCGGCGCGGGTGGGTCGGCCGTCCCGGGCGCGCACCCGGCATCCCGTCCGTCCGCCATCGGCGCGGGTGGGTCGGACGTCCCGGGCGGGCACCCGGCATCCGATCCGTCCGGCACATCGTTCGCCGCCCCGGCGACCACGCTCATCGGACGTGACGCCGAGGTCGACCGGCTGCGCGCCCTCATCAGTGACGGCCACCGGCTGGTGACGGTCACCGGGCCCGGTGGGGTCGGGAAGACCCGGCTCTCGCTCGAGGTGCTGGCCCGCGAGGCGTCGGCCTTCCCCGGCGGCGCGGTGGCCGTGGACCTGGCCCCGCTCCGCCAGCCCGCGCTCGTCATCCCCCGCGTCGCCGCAGCCCTGGGCCTTCCGGAGGCCGCCGACACCGACCCGCTCGACGCCCTGGTTCGCCACCTGAAGGGACTTCGAGTGCTCCTCGTGCTCGACAACCTCGAGCAGCTCACCGGGGCGGCCCCCGTGCTGGCCGACCTCGTGGCCCGGTGCCCCGACCTCGTCGTCGTGGCGACCAGTCGGGCGCCGCTGCGGGTCCGCGCCGAGCGCGAGGTGGTGCTGAGCCCGCTGGCCACGCCGGACAACGACGACGTCGAGACCGTGGCCGGCTCCCCAGCCGTCGCCCTGCTGCTCGACCGGGCCGCGGCCGCCGGCTCCCCCACCGACGTCACCGACGACGACGCAGCGGCACTCGCCGCGATCGCCCGACAGCTCGACGGGCTTCCCCTCGCGCTCGAGCTCGCCGCGCCGGGCCTGCGGCTCCTCTCCCCCGCGACCCTGCTCAGCCGCCTGCAGGAGACCGGCGTCGGCGCCGGCCTGCGCGACCTGCCCGAGCGGCACCGCACGATGGCCGCGGTGCTCGACTGGAGCATGGACCTGCTCGAGCCCGAGGAGGTCGCCCTCTTCGAGCGGCTCGCGGTGTTCAGCGGCGGGTTCTCGCTCGACGACGTCGGGCCCGTCGCGCACGACGGTGACGGCGCCGACGTCCTGTCCGCCCTCGGCGCGCTCGTCGACCAGTCACTCGTGCTGCGCGTGCCGGCACCCGACGACCAGCCACGCTTCCGCCTCCTCGAGCCGGTGCGGCAGTTCGCGATGCAGCGGCTCCACGCCTCGGGTCAGGCCACCGCGACCGCCGACCGGCACGCCGCGCGCTTCCACGCGCGCGCGTCGGCCTTCCGCGACCCGCTCCCGGGGCCGGGCCTCGCCGTCGCGCTCGACCGGCTCGAGGCCGACCACGCCAACCTGCGCTCGGCCTACCTGCGCCTGCTCGAGCTCGACCGCGACGGGGATGCCGCCGAGCTGGCGGGCAGCATCTGGCTCCACCTCGCCCTGCGCGGCCACGCCCGCGAGGGGCTGGCCTGGCTCGAGCGGATCGGGCCCGGAGCGTCCGACGTCGCGCGCTGCCGGGCGCTGACCGGGCGGCTCGGCCTGCTCATGGTGACCGGCGACGTCGAGGGGATGCGGCACCACACCGACGAGGCCGTGAGCCTGGCCCGACGGGTCGCCGACCCCGGGGTCACGTGCGAAATCCTGGTCCTGGCAGGGCAGGGCGCGGTCTTCGCCGGCGCGCTGCCCGAGGCCGAGCGGCTGCTGGCCGGCGCCGCGGTCGCGGCGTCGGAGTCCGGGCGCACGTGGGTTGCGGCCCACGCCAGGCTCGCCCAGGGCCTGCTCGCCCTGACGGCCGGCGACCTCGCCACGGCCGGCGTGGTGCTGTCGGAGGCGGTGGCCACGGCGCGCGAGCTGGGCAACCCGTTCACCCTCGCCACCGCCCTCAACATCAACGCCACCCTCACCGAGCTGCTCGGCGACGAGCCGGCGACCGCCGCGCTGCTCGGCGAGGCGGTCGCCCTGTCGCTTGCCGCCCGGTTGAGCTGGACCCTCGGCTACTCCCTGCCCGCGCTCGCGAGCGTCGCGCAGCGGCTGGGCGACCCGGCATCCGCGGCCTGGCTGTTCGGGGCGGGCGCCTCGATCTCGGCGGCGGATGCCGTCGACCCCACCTTCCCGGTGTCACGGGCGCTGTCCGACCGCGGGCTCGACGCCACCCGGTCCGCCCTCGGCGAGCCGGCGTTCACCCGCGAGTGGGATGCCGGCCGCGCCGCGAGCGCTGCCGAGATCCGGGCCCGAGCCGCGACGGTCATGACGCGCGCAGGCGGTGCACGTAGCGCCTGAACTGCCACGCGCCGACTGTCGTGAGCAGGAGCCGGATCGGCAGCGGGAGGTTGCCGAGCATCCGGGCGCGCTCGGCGTCGTCGGCGTCCTCGAGCACCAGGCCGAACATGATCGGCAGCTGGCTGGGGCTCATCGAGTCCTTGCCGTGCTCGCCCATCCGGTTCCACTCGGCCGCGGTGACGTGGCGCGAGGCCAGCGGCAGGATCTCGCGTTCCTCGAGGTCGAGGTGCTCGACGAGGGCGGCATCGAGCCGCTCGAAGAGCCGGGCGAGCTGCTCGCCGGCGGCGTGCGTCGGGTTGGCCTCCCAGGCGATGAGCGCGGGCGTGACGGCCTCGATGTGGCTGTCGACGGCGTGGTGCTGGGCCTGCATCGTCTCGACAAGGCCGGTGCTCGGCGCGGCCCGCTCGAGGAGCAGCGGCCACAGCACGACGTCCTCTCCGGTGTGGTGCATCTCGAGACCGTCCAGGCAGAGGCGCAGGTGGTCGGCGACGACCTTGGCGCGGCGGGTGTCACCCTCGGGCGTCGTGCGGATGTGATCGGCGGCGGCGCCGGCCTCCCGCCGGAAGGCGCGGTGGACGACGACCATCTCGTGCACGTCAGGTCGCTGGTCGGTGCGGGCGGTGGTGGTCATGAGAGCTCCTCGTGTGCTGGGTTGGTCCGGTGTCACCAGCCTCGCCACGGATGCCGTGCCACCCCACCCACAGCGCCTCCACACCGGCCCCACGCTCGGGCCCCATCTGCCCCATTCGCGCCGCCCCGCCGACAGCCAGCATCCGAGACAGCCCCCGGTGTCCATCCACAGGCTTGCCGCAGGCGGCAGCCACCCGGGGATAGGTTGCCGATGTGCCTGACGACGACATCCACGACCGCTTCCACCAGCTCCTCGAAGAGGAGTCGAACCGGGGTCTGGGCGACATCCCGCTGCGTGCCACAGCCGCCCTCTCACCGTTCAGCCTGGCGCAGATGCAGGGCGCGACGAACCTCCTCCACAAGGCCATGCGGGCGCTCGAGCACGGCGACGAGGCTCGGGCGCGCCGGTTCGTCGAGCGGGCCGTCGCGCTGCCCTACGACGAGCACGAGCGGGTCCACCCAGCCGCGATGATGGCGCACCAGGAGATGTTCCTCGCCGTCACCGACGCGCTCGAGGACGGCGAGGACGACTGGCTCGGCGCCATCGCCGACACGTTCGCGTCGGCTCCGGAGCACGCCAGGTACTGCCTGCGCGATGTCCTCCTGGCGGTGCTGCAGGACTACGACCTCTCCGACGACGAACAACGACGCGTGCGCCGGCTCATCAGGGAGGTTCCGGAGCGGGCCGAGCTGCACGACCTCGACCTCCCGCCCGAGGAGATGGCGACGGCCGTCCTCGACGTCCTCGAGGGCGTCATCCACTTCGCCGACGCCTACGAGGAGGCGATCAGAGTCGACGACGACGAGGAGTGAACGGAGCCGAGGGGAGGTCACGACTCGCTCCGACATCAGGGTGCGGGCTCGGTCAGGCGTTCAGCGGCGCCGCTGGCAGCCTCCGCGAGCGAGGCCGCGACGCGCGCCCCCTCCTTCGGCGACAGGCCGAGCAGGTCGTGCGACACCTGGACGTGGATGCTGCGGGTGGCGGTGGCCGAGCCCTTCGTCGACGAGATCGGGATGCCGGCCCGCACCCACAGGAAGGTCGCCTCGCCACCACGTGAGTAGCCGGTGTGCACCTCGGGCCCGCCCGCGTCCGCGGACCCCTCCAGCATGGGGTGGAGCGCCTCGACCGGGCCTCTCAGCTCGTGCAGGCGCAGGGCGAGCATCCGTCGCCCCTCGTCGTCGGTGGTGTGCCAGTCGCAGCCGAGCGGCCCCGGCGTGGCGGCGAGCTCTTCCGCGCGAAGCGCCTTGACGGCCCGCGGATCGACGTCCGCGCACGACAGCCGTGCCGGCGTCGGCGTCGGCGCCATCGCGTCGGTGACCGTCCTCGTGACCATGTCGGATGTCGTGCGGTTCACCAGTCCGGATGCCGTGCGGCCCACCAGATCGGATGCCGTGCGGCTCACCACCTCGATCACCCCGCTCGTGACCATCCACCACAGGGCGGCCAGCCCGAGCAGGGCGAAGACCTGTCGAACGACGGCCGCTCGCCGCCGGCCGCGCGTTGACCGCGCGGGACGGCCGCGGTTCGACTGCCGCCCGGGCCTGGCCGCAGGTGCCCGCCCGGCCCGTCGCGGCCTTGCGAGCCTCGTCGACCGTTGGGCCCGAGCCAGATCGGCCCCGATGGCCGCGAGGAGAGCGGGATCCGTCGTCGTGGAGGGGAACTCCGTCATCACGAGCGTGGAGAGCCGATCGAGCACGTCATCGTCCACCACGCGCGTGCGCGCCTCGAGCCAGCCGACCAGTCGACCTACCGGCACCACCCAGATCCCACGGATCTGCTGCGGTTCGCCGAAGTGCGCCGAGCGGCTGCCGGCGAGGCAGAGCACGGGAGTGACCGGCATCCCGAGGCGTGTGGCCATCTCCCGGCCCATCGCATGCACCTTGGCCACCTCGGAGTGCTTGGCCTCGTGGCTGCGGTGGCCCGCGGTGTCCCACCGGTGCTGGTAGAGAACGCCGTTCCACTCGGTGACGTTGCCGCCCCAGTTCTTGGCGTCGACGAGGATGACACCCGCCGGTCCGACGACCACGTGGTCGAGGTTGGACTCGGCCAGCCCCGGGCGGAGCAGCCGGTCGTGCAGGACGACCCAGGGCTCAGGCAGCGCCGAGAGCGCCTGGGCGACCCGACGCTCACCTTCCGCGCCGGCCGCCCACGCGGCCGAGGCGGCATCCCCGCTGGCACGCAGGTGCTCGGCCCTGCGCTGCGCACTGCCCCCGGACTCCCCCACCGATCCCCCTGTCGTTCGACGCCATGCTGGCATCGAACGGCGCCCCACCGCAGGCAAACCGGAGACGTTGCCAAGGCGTGCCGGCCTGATCCGGCGCCGCTGTCGGCCCCGTGTCCTAGAGTGGTGCACGGCTCACGAGAGGCAGCGACAAGCCCTGGCTTGCTGTCCGGCAACCTCCCCGCCGAGGTGCCCCAGGTGACGAGCCGGTCGTCAGACAACAGCGGATCCGGGGTCGTCCCGGGTCCGACGGACCCGGAAGGAACCACCATGCCCACGAACCCGTACCCCCGCGTCGAGATCGGCCACGGACTCGTCGCCGACCTGCTCACCGAGCTCTCGGATGCCGACCTCCTCGCCTACCTGCGCTGGTCCGACTGGCAGTGGCTGCACTCCGACCAGTCGGGGTTCACGCGGTGGGGCTTCTCGAAGCTGTGCTCCTCGGCCCGCCGGGAGTGGGTCGGCCGCAGCCACGACGCGAGCGCGCTGCCCCACCGGTGAGCCGGCGCGGTCGCCGGCAGTCGGAGGCCGGCGTGGCAGTTGACCAGATCTCACGGAAAACGCGCCTCATCCTCGAATGGCGATCCAAGCGTCATGCCTCTCGTCCCACGGCGGGCGCACCGCCGGATGGACCAGGGCGTGCCACGTCAGAGACCGCCCTTCGATTCGAATCGCCCGCGCCTGGCGGTAGGTCTTCTCGGTGAGTACGCCCTCCGGATGCCCCGTCATCTGTTGCACCACGCGCGCCGCCGCGTTGCCGAGCGTCACGAGTATCTCCGCCCCCGAGGCCAGGATCTGTTCACGAATCCGCCCGTGGTGCAACGCGGCCCGTCGCACGATGTCGCCCTCTGACGGATGTGGCTGCATGTCAACTTTCGGCAGCCCCAGGGTGTCAATCAGGCTGGCGTAGACGCCATCTCCGGTCACCCGTTTGGCGACTCCGGTACTCAGCATCGACGTCGGCAGGCAGTCCGTCACGAAGTAGTCCATCGGGTCCACACCAAGGGGCTTGAGCCACCGCTCGTGCAGCGCTCGGCCTGATGTGCCGTTCATCATCGACGGCCTGACGCGGCCCCACGAGGGGTCGAAGTGCTCCGATCGCCACCTCTCCACGAAATGGTCCATCCCCAAGCCGTCCCAGAACGGGTAGGGCTCATTGTCGACGGGCAGGGCTGCAATTCGCCTTCCGAGCGGCGGTGGGGGCGTCCACTCGACGTGGAGGGCGGACGGATAGGCACCGAGCACGAAGGCTCGCACTCGACGCAGTGGAACCCCGAGTGCGAGTTCGTTGACCGGTGCTCCGAATGGGAAGGTGCCCATTGCGCCTCCTGCACTTGGGAGTGTGGTTGCGGCACAACCTAGCTGCGGAGCCGGCCTCAAGGCCGACCGTCATGAAAGCCCGAGCCGCTTGGCCACTTCGTGCCCGCCCATCTCGGCAATGACGTCGGGGGGTCCCACGACCACGAGCTTGTCCGTGGCCCGTGACAGCCCGACGTACAACCGCTCTCGAGACCGTTCACGCGGCATCCGCTCGTTGACGCAGAGCACCACCACCCGGCGCTCCAAACCCTTGCACCCGAGGACGTGACCGTAGAACACGCAGTCCTTGTCCCAGAAGGTCCGCCAGTAGCCCTCCTGCCCCTCCGACTCCTGCAGAGCCACCTGCTCAGGGTGCCGTGCACCCGTCGTCAGCAACGCGACGTCCTCGGGCCGCCATCCCTCCTCCAGAAGCGGGTCGATCTGGTCGTCGGCGACGTCGAGGGCGTCCTCGGCCGACGCCTCGACGTAGGTCACCTCAGGTCCGTCACCACCGCCGGCATACATCCGCATCGGTGCGAGCGGCGCGAAGGAAGTCAGGATCTGGCGCGTGTTGCGGAGGCATGTATCGAGCACGAGCGGGACAAGCGGCACCGGCGGCCGGCCGAATCGGGCGAACACCCGCTGGTTCTCGTCGCTGTAGACGTAGACCCCTCCGTGGTCCTCGTCGTGCAGGCACCGCATGATCGGCGTCCACCACCCGTCGGCGAAGTCCTGCGCCTCGTCGACGACGACGGCGTCGAACCGCTTGCCGTGGGGAAGGTCACCGACGCGCTCGGTCATCTCCGCGGGCAGCCGGTTCTCCCAGAAGTCGGTGTCGTCGCGCCCGCCGAACTCGCTGACGCCCAAATAGGCCGCGAGCTCCTCGAACGTCCCGACGAACGCCGGCCGGTGCTTCCGGTCAACGGTGCCCATGTAGCGCTTGAACCAGCTGGCGAGCCCCACTGAGTAGCAGAGCAGTGCGACCCGCTGGGCCGGCATTCCGTGCCTGCCGCGGGTCAGCTCCTTGGCCTGGGTGAGGGCCAGAACGGTCTTGCCACTGCCCGCCCCACCGCGGACCTCGACACGGTTCATGAGTCGGGTGACGCCGAGGATCGTGGCCTGCTCGATGGTCAGCCGGTCGGCCCGCGCCTCACGCTCGTCGGATTCGGCGAGCATGGTGCGCTGCGGGAGGTTGCGGCCCTTGAGGATCTCGACGATGAGCTCGCAGTCGTCGTGGGTGGGCACGCGGTGCCCGCCCTCCTGGCGTGCGGCGACGTCCCACAACCGCCCAGCTAGGTCGGCCTGGTCGCCGCACCCGCTGATCATCCAGCGCGGGCAGTCCGGCGTCTCGAAGTCGTCGGACAGGTGCGTGTAGGGCGCCGCGATGGCATGACCGAACCGCACCCGGGTGCGGCTCGAGCCCTTCCATCGAGGGTCGCGCTCCATGTAGGCGCGCAAGGCGTACTTGCCGTCCCGCCCCTGGTCCACCGGGTGCACGACGCGCCGGCCCTTGCCAGAGCCGACCACCCATTCACCGTCCTCCACGCGGAGGTCGCCGCCCTTGACCTCCACCACGACCACGCCGACATCGGGCATGAGGACGATGACGTCGAGCTCGTGGTCCTTCTTCTCGTCGGTGAGACGGACGTTGGCGAGGACGGTCCAGTCGTCGTGGCCCTGCTTCAGCAGCCGCTGCCACACCTCACGCTCGGACTCGGTCGCGAACTGAGGGTCATCCGGGATGCCGTGGGCCGTCATGGCGCCATGGTGGCACTTGGCTCCGACACAACGCTTTATCCCTGGCACCTGCGCCCGAACCTGTGGGCGCCGGGAGGTAGCGTCCCCCGGGGGAACAAACCGCGCCCTCGATGACACACCACCGTGATCAGGAGTCGACAGTGGACCACGAGATCCAGCTGCTCAGTGACGGCGACGGCCTGGCGGTGATCGGCGAGCCCACGGCCGTCGAGCGTTTCCTCGCCGCCGAGGGCCTTCCCTCGAGGGATCTCGGTCTCGCGAGGCTCTCGACCACACTGCGTGCGGGGTCTGGAGCTGCGCAGGTGGGCTCCCAGCTCGCCGCGAACTCGAGCCGGTGGGTGCAGCTGACCCCCAAGTCGGCTGCCGCACTCAAGAAGTTCGAGGCGATGAAGGGCTCGAGCTCGGACGTCAGTCGCGCCGTGATGATGGACAAGGGCAAGGCCAAGCACATCCTCGAGTTCGCCAAGGCGCCGGGAGCCAAAGCCCTGCTGTCCAACCCGGCGGTCCTGGCCGGTGCCGCGGGACTCATGGCGCAGCTGGCGATGCAGCAGTCCATGGACGAGATCACCGACTATCTCGCGACGATCGACAAGAAGGTCGACGACGTGCTCCGCGCCCAGACGGACGCCGTGATCGCGGACATGATCGCCGTGGAGCTGCTCGTCGACGAGGCCATGACCATCCGGGAGCGGGTGGGCCGGGTCTCCGAGATCACCTGGTCGAAGGTGCAGGCGACGTCCATGACGATCGCGCGGACCCAGGCCTACGTGTTGCGTCAGCTCGATGCGCTCTCGGAGAAGGTGGAGCAGCAGCGCAAGGTCGGTGACATGGCGGAGGCATCTCGTGCTGCCGCGTCCCGCGTCCAGGAGTGGCTCGCTGTTCTCGCCCGGTGCTTCCAGCTCCAGGACGCGGTTGCGGTGCTCGAGCTCGATCGCGTGCTCGACGCCTCACCCGAGGAACTGGACGAGCACCGCCTCGCTCTCCGAGCTGCCCGGCAGAACAGACTCGACCTCATCACTCGCAGCACGACGCTCATGCTGTCGCGCATGGGCGCGGCCGCCGGCACGGCCAACGACAAGGTGCTGCTGCACCCGTCCGCATCCGGGGTGGTGGTGCGGTCGAGTGCCGAGGTCACGAAGTCAGTGGTCGACCTGCAGGTGCGTCTTGGCATCGAGGGCGGCGACGGCTCATTGGAGGCGAGACGTTGGACGACGGCGGCAGTGGAGGTCCGGGACAAGGCACTGCGATCCGGAGCCGACGGCGTCGGTTCCGCCCGGCATCTCGGCGATCAGGCCTTCGGCCGCGCCAAGTCGGCCGGTGGGAGGTTCTCCGCCGGCATCGCTGATCTGAGGGACCGCCGACGCGGCGCGAAGGAAGGCTCCGACGAGGGCACTGAGCAGTAGTCGGCGCACGACGACGACGCGACCATCGACCGGCTGCTGACCGCAGCAGGATCCGCGCCAGCGGACCGTACCTGACGCCTGGACGACCTCCGCTGGCAGGCTCCGCCGTCCAGCCGCCGCACGGGCCGACGAGGTCAGGGACGGGTCATCGGCGGCATGAGCCGCGCCGCGCGATCCGCGGTGTAGGTCCTCGACGGCCGACCACGACCGTCGCGGCGCATGTTGCCGGTCGGCTTGAGGAACCCCTCGATGCCCAGCACCTTGCGCTGGAAGTTCGCCGGGTCGAGCTCTCGACCTCCACCCCAGACCGCCTCGTAGACACGGCGAAGCTCACCCACGGTGAACTCCCTCCGGCAGAACGCAGCCGCCAACCCGGTGTACTCGATCTTGGCCCGCGCCCGCTCGAGGCCGTCCGACAGGATGACCCGGTGGTCGAACGCCAGCGGTCCGTGCCGGCCGTCCAGCACCTCATCGACGGGCAGCCACATCGCCTCGGCCGCGTCGGAGCCCGCCGTGGGCTCCGGCACCTCAGCAGCCAGCACGACCCACGCGACCGTCACGACCCGTCCTCGCGGGTCACGGTCGGGGTCGCCGTAGGTCGCGAGCTGCTCGAGCTCCACGTCGTCCGGACCGACTCCGGCCTCCTCCTCGAGTTCGCGGTGGGCCGCGGTGACGAGGTCCTCGTCCTCCTCGACGAATCCCCCCGGCAGCGCCAACGCGCCCCGGAACGGCTCGCCCCCACGGCGGACGAGCAGCACGCACAGCCGACCGGCCCGGATGGTGAGGACCACGAGATCGGCCGTCACGCTGAAGATGGGGTGCTCGCTGACGTACTTCTTGCCGCCCACGCCGCCTCCTTTTGGTGTAGTTGACAAAAAAAGCTCGCGCCAGTATTTTGTCTGTGCGACAAAATATCACGAGGAGGGCCCATGGAACTGACACCACGACAGACGGACCGAGCGGCGGGGGTCCTCCTGGCCCAGGCCTGTGGCGACGCCCTGGGAGTCCCGTACGAGTTTGCGCCCGGCCACGAGTCCGATCCGGTCATGAAGGGCGGGGGCCTCGGACCGTACTCCCCCGGCGAGTGGAGCGACGACACCCAGATGGCGCTCTGCATCGTGCGGATAGCGGCCACCGGCGCGGACCTCGAGTCCACGGAGGCGCTGGATGAGATCGCCGACTCTTTCGTCTCATGGAGCCGCACCGGCGCGACCGACGTCGGCACCCAGACCCGTCGCGTGCTCGACGCGACCCGACCGTCCCAGGACGAGCCCCTCAGCGCGACGATGGCGCGCCACGCCGCGAGCCTGCACCACCGCACGGGGAGGACCGCGGGCAACGGCGCGCTCATGCGCACCTCGGTGGTCGGGCTGAGCGCGCTCGCGGACCGCGAGGCGACGGCGCGTCGGGCCCGGGCCGTCGCCGAGCTCACGCACGCCGACCCGCTGGCGGGCGACTCCTGCGTCATCTGGTCCGACCTGGTGCGGCACGCGGTGCTGACCGGCGAGCTCGACGTGCCAAGGCCCCTCGACCTCCTTCCTCCGCACCGCCGCGACGACTGGGCCGCCCGGCTCGACGAGGCGGTCCGGCACCCGGACCCGGCGCGTTACTCCGCGAACGGTTTCACCGTCGTGGCGCTGCAGGCGGCCCTCGCCGCCGTGGAGCACGCCCACCGCACCGCGACGGGCGCGCGGCGGCTCCGGCGCGGTCTCATCGAGGCGGTCGGCGGCGGCCACGACACCGACACGGTGGCCGCGATCGCCGGCGGACTGCTCGGCGCCCTCCACGGCGCCTCGGCCGTGCCCGCCACGTGGCGGCGCCAGGTCCACGGGTGGCCCGGGATGAGGGGACGGGACCTCATCCAGCTGGGAGTCTCCACCGCTCGAGGAGACTGCGACGACACGCGGTGGCCCGGCATCCGGACAATGGACTACACGACACAGCTGGATGCCGGCCGCCCCCTCGGCGTGACCCACCCGCACGATGACGGCGTCGTCATCGGCACGCTGGCCGACCTGGGTCGCCTCGACGATCTCGGGGTGGACGCCGTCGTGTCGTTGTGCCGGAGGGGTGTCGACGATGTGCCGGCGCCGCACGTGGCCCCCGAGGACCACGTCGAGGTGTGGCTCATCGACTCCGAGAGCCCGGAGGGCAACGCCGACCTCGACTTCGTGCTCGACGATGCCGCGGCCGCCATCGAGGAGCTGCGGTCCGAGGGCAGGCGCGTGCTCGTGCACTGCGTCGCCGCGCAGATGCGCGCCCCGAGCGTCGCCGCGCGGTACTCCGTCCGGCGCGGCATCCCGTCCGAGGTCGCAGAGCGCGACCTGTGCGCCGTCCTCCCAACGCTTCGCGACTGCGATGCGCTGCTCTGGGCCTCCGCGCTGCAACCCCTGACCAGCTCGACGAGGGAGGCCACGCAATGACGAACGACCGGGCCGCCGAGGAGCGGTGGGAGGATGCCGTTCGCGGACTGATGCTCGGCCTCGCCCTGGGTGACTCCGCCGGTCGGGGGCTGGGCTCGGATGCCGGCAGGGTCATCCGCTCCGGAGTCTCGGCTGGGAGAGCTGCCACGACGCCGGCGGAGCACCGACACCTGGCTCACCACCCGTCCGGGCCGCCCGCCGACACCGCGTCGGCAGCGATCGGGGCGATGGTGATGCCTTGACCCATGGCCCAGCGCTCACGCCGGCCCGGGGGCGCCACCCGGCGAGCGGCGGCACGACGAGGTTCGTCGCCGTGACGAGCAGCCCCACGTAGACGTCGCCCTCGACCCCACGAAGGCGGACCGTGCTGGCCCCACCGTGCCATGAAGCGGCAAGGCGGGTTGATGCTCAGGGTCGGCCGACAACGGATACTGTGGCGCGCTCAGCTTCGTTTCGACGTCAAGGATCCGACTGATGGTGCAGGTCTTGCTGAGATGGTCAGTTCGCCTCGGGGCGGTGGCAGTAGCGGCCCTCCTGGCGGTAACTGGATTCACTGTGGCGAAGGACAAGGGTCTGCTCTCACCGTTCGGGATCGACTCCGAGGGTCAGGACACGCAGGTCATCCAAGCGGTCACCCGCACTCAGGAAGTCTCCCTCTTGAGGTTGGCCGTAGAAGGGATCAACCAGGAAAAGCAGGACAACGCGGACCTCCTCGGCATTGACATTCCAGGAACGGGTCGAGTCACCTTTGTCCGTTACAGTTTTGGGGCGAAACTCGGCATCGACGGCGAGGACGTGAACGTCACGAAGACCGGGGAGAGCGCGTACCTGGTCTCCATCCCGGAGTTCATCGTCATCGGCTACGACAAGCCGAGTTTTGAGACCGCCGTCGAGGACGACGGCATCATCAGTTGGACCACCCCGGAGATCGACAAGTTCGAGATGGTCAATGAGGTCTTCAACGAGGCCGCTCAGCAGAAGTACCTCGAGCAGCACCGAGCCGAGCTCAAGGATCAGGCCGAAGTCTTCTACAGCAGCCTGATCACCAGCATCGACCCGGCGGCCCAGACCACTTTCGAGTTCGAGGGCTAACCAGGGAACAAGTCGGCAGCCGACGGCGGGCCGTCGGCATCCCAGACCCGGGTGTACGCCTCCGCCACCAGCGGCCAGACGTGCTGCAGGCCGTCCTCGACCGACTCAACTCCCACGGCAGCATCACCAACCACCACGAAATCGTGAGGGATGACACGACCGGCCGCGTCTCTCCGCCCCAGTGGGTCCGGAAACCGCACCGCGACGGCGTTCCCAGCCCGGCACCATCCTGCCGGCTCGTCTCCTATGGGAGCGAAGATGCGTTCGTAGGCCGCCAGAGGGTCGCCCACCCCTGCCGTGAGCAGGAAGCGAAACCCCCAGGAACGCCCCCGCGTAGCCCAGATGAGGCCCGTGGGAGCAGTTTCGGCACCGCTCACTTGAGGCTCCGGACGAGCAGGCGATCCTTGACACCCTGCTCCAGGTCCAACTTGAACTGGGTCAGTGTCGCCATCAAGTAGTCACGGTTCTCGCGTGCTTGGGCATTGAGTTCCCTGAGCTTGGGCCCTGCGCTGTCGGCCGCCGCTAGCAGCAGCGGAATCGCAGCCACGCTCGCGACCTTCCCGACCTTCGGCAGCCTGGCGATGGCCTTGGCTACCTGGGTCCCGACGACACCTGTCAGGACCGCCGCAAAATCCTCAGCGCCATCCGCCAGGGTGTCGAGGACTTTCCGTGGGATCTCCAGCCGTTCGCTCCACAGAAGACGACGCTCCAACGGGAGCAACGAGGCCACGGGCATGATGAGGTCGAGGCCAATGCGCTGTGTCACGTCAATCTCCACTGGCACTGCGTCGGCCTGGGACAGCTCGAACTTCGCCGAGGACAGCAGCATGAAGTCCTCGCCGACGGACAATGCCTGAGGGGTGTCCACGAGTTCTTCGAGTGTTTCGCGGAGCCGGTCGATGTCGCCGGCTGCCTTCCCGATGACGAGGTCACGGAAGTTGTAGATGTCCCAATCGGGGAACAGGTCAGCCTTGGAGAGCGCCAAGATCCAGATCCGCGGGAACTCGACGAGGCGATCCTCCTCGGCGAGCAGGTCGTCCTTGAGCCGGAGCAGTCCTTGGCGGAAGTTCGTCAGGAGCGATTTTAGGGGCTCTTCGAACTTGACCGGGCACCGGTGCCCTGCGTGGTGACGC
>NZ_BAABGM010000010.1:0-215818 GCF_039541575.1 Fodinibacter luteus
GTCCTGAGCCAGGATCAAACTCTCCGTTGATGTTCACAACCCAACACCCCCACCAACAAGCAGAGGCGCCAGGAAAAAACATAACCCCAAAGGGCTTGTCCAGCTGAGCACAAACAACCAGCAAAACAATCACTGATGTTCGTTGTCCAACCAAAGGAAAAACTCATCCACCACACCCCAGAACAACCCCACAACAGGGCCACCCCAGAACACGGCACGACGAGGTAAAACTTGGCATCGATTTTTGACACGCTGTTGAGTTCTCAAGAACCGGACGCGCACCACCTCCGACGCCTGGGCGTCGGAGCCGGGGCTCCCGTGCTGAAGCGTCGCTCCCAGCCGTTCCGGCTCGGGGCAACCACTCCAAGTTACCTGTCCCGCCTCGTCCCGGTCAAATCCGCGTCGCGAGGAGCGGCGCGGCCTGGTCGGGGGTGCGGGGCCACCGTGACGCGACCGATCGGCCTCGTCGTGTTGGTGTGCCTCGCCCGGGGGACCGGCCTGCTTGGTGCGGGATCTGCATCCCACCGCTTGGCGTCCGTTCCTCCCTCTCGGGCTGACGTCGACGACAGTAGACGACCCGTGACGGCGTCACCAAATCGCCACCCGCCGCGACGCACATCGGCCCCCGCCGCGACGCGAGGCCCGTCAGGACGTCGACGTGAGCCGGCCGGCGGCGAGGTTGCGCCGGCCGCGCCGCAGGACGACGACCTGCCCGTGAAGCAGGTCCTCCTCGAGGATCAGCTGCTCGGCGTCCCTCGCCCTCACACCGTTGACCGATGCGCCACCCTCCCCGATGGCCCGCCGGGCGGCGTTGCGCGAGTCGACGAGCCCGACCGCGACGAGGGCGTCCACGAGCGACATCCCCACGGTCACCTCCCCGCCGGGCAGCTCGGCCGTGGCGTCGCGCAGCGTCGCGAGGTCGAGCGCGTGCAGGTCCCCCTTGCCGAACAGCGCCTCGGATGCCGCCTGGACCGCGGCGGTCGCGGCGGCGCCGTGGACGAGGGTCGTGACGTCGGCGGCGAGGGCTCGCTGCGCCGCACGCCGGAAGGGCTCCTGCTCCACCTGCCGCTCAAGATCGGCGATCTCCTCCCTGGTTCGGTCGGTGAAGACCTTGAGGAGGGTGACGACCGAGGCGTCCTCGACGTTGACCCAGTACTGGTAGAACGCGTACGGGCTCGTCATCTCCGCCGACAGCCAGATGGCGTTGCCCGCGCTCTTGCCGAACTTCTCCCCTGAGGAGTCGGTGAGCAGCGGCGTCGTGAGGAGGTGCACCGAGGCGCCTTCGACCCGGTGGATCAGGTCGGAGCCCGCGGTGAGGTTGCCCCACTGGTCGTTGCCGCCCGTCTGCAGCGTGCAGCCGAACTCACGGTAGAGCTGGAGGTAGTCCAGGCCCTGGAGCAGCTGGTAGCTGAACTCGGTGTAGGAGATGCCCTCGTCGCTGTTGAGGCGCGCCGCGATGGCCTCCTTCTTCACCATGTGGTTGACCCGGAAGTGCTTGCCGACGTCGCGCAGGAAGTCGAGCGCCGAGAGGGGCGCGGTCCAGTCGAGGTTGTTGACGAACACCGCCGGGTTCTCGCCGTGGGAGGCGAGGAACGGCTCGACCTGGCGGCGGATGTTCGCCACCCACTCCGCTGTCTGCTCCTTGGTCTTGAGCGCTCGCTCCGCGCTCGGGCGCGGGTCGCCGATGAGACCGGTCGACCCGCCCACGAGGCAGATCACGCGGTGGCCGGCCCGCTGGAGGTGGCGCAGCACGACGAGCTGCACGAGGTTGCCGAAGTGCAGCGAGGGTGCCGTCGGGTCGAACCCGCAGTACGCCGTGATCGGCCCGTCGGCGAGTGCCGTGCGCAGCGCGGACTCGTCGGTGGTCTGCGCCACCAGTCCCCGCCACTGCAGCTCGTCGAGGATGTCGCTCACGGGTCGTTCCCTTCCGCCGTCGGCGCACCGACCGGATGCCGTGCGCCCGCCACAGCCTGCCACGCGCCCGGGTGCCCCGTCGGCGCGGCCTACCCGGCGGACACGTGCCTCGACGCCGGCACCGCGCGAGGAGGGCGCAGGTGATTCCGAGGGCGGCGCACCGCGCGGGCTCAGGAGCACTTCGCCCGGTCAGGACCGGGTACGGCCCTGACCGGGCGAAGTGCTCCTGACTTCGCGAGATCCGGCAGACTGCCCGGCCATGAGCTCCGACTCAGCCGCCGATGCCACCACCCCCACCGACCCCACGACCGCCGACGCTGACTCCACCACCACCGCCGACGCCACGACCGCCGACGCCACCGCCGACGCCACCGCCGACGCCACCACCACCGCCGCCGCCACCACCGATGACGATGCCGCCCGGGGCGCCCACCGCCCTCACCTGCGCTCGTTCATCAGCGGCCTGCCCAAGGCCGAGCTGCACGTGCACCACGTGGGGTCGGCGTCACCGCGCATCGTCGCCGAGCTCGCGGGCCGGCACCCCGACAGCCCGGTGCCCCGCGACCCGCAGTCACTGGCCCGGTTCTTCACGTTCACCGACTTCGCGCACTTCGTCGAGCTCTACCTCGCGACCGTCGACCTCGTGCGCACCGCCGAGGACGTGCGGATGCTCACGTACGAGGTCGCACGCGACCTCGCAGCGCAGCAGGTGCGCTACGCCGAGCTCACCATGACCCCGTACACGTCCGTCGTGCGCGGCATCCCCATCGAGGCGTACACCGAGGCGATCGAGGACGCCCGCGTCGCCGCGGAGCGGGACCACGGGGTCGTGCTGCGGTGGATCTACGACATCCCCGGCGAGTCGGGGCTGGAGGCGGCGGACGCGACCCTGGCCTACGCGCTCGACCACCGCCCGGATGCCCTCGTCGGGTTCGGGCTCGGCGGCCCGGAGATCGGGGTGCCGAGGGCCCAGTTCGAGCGCCACTTCACGGCCGCCCGCGCCGCCGGGCTGCACTCGGTGCCCCACTCGGGTGAGTCGACCGGTCCGCAGTCGGTGTGGGACGCCCTGACCCTGCTCGGCGCCGAGCGCATCGGGCACGGCACGTCGTCCGTGCAGGACCGGCGGCTGCTCGAGCACCTGGCCGAGCGCGGCATCCCGCTCGAGGTCTGCCCGACGAGCAACGTCGCCACCCGCGTCGTCGAGCGACTCGAGGACCACCCGATTCGCGCCATGCGCGATGCCGGCGTCGTCGTGACCGTCAACAGCGACGACCCCCCGATGTTCGGGACGACGCTCAACCACGAGTACGAGATCGCCGCCGGTCTGCTCGGCCTGGACGAGGCCGGCGTGGCGGCCCTGGCCCGCGCCGCGGTCGACGCGTCGTTCGCTCCCGACGACGTGGTGGCGCGCCTGCGCGCGGAGATCGAGGCCTACACCTCGGGGGTCACCGCAGCGCCGAGCTGACGAGGACCGCCCCGGCCCCGAACGACGCGTCCGCCCAGGCCTGGATCGTGCCGTCGTCGTGGACGACGGACAGGTGGACGGGGCCGCTCTCGCCCCGGTCGACGCCGAGCATCCCGGGGGCGGCGGCCGCCCCCGCGAGGACGGCGGCCCACTCGTCGTCGGTGAGGTCGGGCGGGGTCGGCGGGGTCGGGGTCGGCTCCGCCATCGTGTCGTAGAGCGCGAGCGGAACGGCGTCGGTGACCGTGAGCGTCATCCCGTCGAAGGTCCCCGCCACGGCGAAGCTCCCCCACCGGGTCGGGGGGCCCTCCGGGTCGGTCTCCTGCTCGGGCGGGTGCTGCGCCCAGTCCCACCCCGAGAGGGCGATGCCGTCGCACTGCGGGGGCCAGGACTCCCGCACCGGCCCGAGGCAGACCTCCGGCGGGGTGCCGGGCCCTTCGATGACCATCCCGACCCCCGTGACCCTGCCCGCGGCGGGCGGGATGCCGGCGCCGGGCGGCGCCATGGTCGGGACCGTGGGCGTACCGGTGGAGCCGGGCCCGCTCGAGCTGGTGCCGCACGCTGCGAGCAGCAGCGCGGCGGCGAGGACGGGGACGGTGAGCAGTCGCATGCGGGTCGGACGCGTCAGGCCGAGCGGGCGTTCCGTGGGCGGGCGGCGCGGTAGGCGCTCACCGTGGCCTCCGCGTCGAGCCAGAAGCGCCAGGGGTATGCCGTGCCGTCGCCGCCCGCGCCGCTCACGCCCACGCGGGGGCCGGTGCGGACGAGGGCCGGGTCGACGGCGACGTCGGGCGGCTCGACGCGTGCCCCCGCCCGGGCGCCGACGAGGGCCAGGCCGTTCTGCTCCCGCCCGAGACCCAGCGTCGTCGCCAGCCGGGCCGGCCCGCGGGCCCAGTCCCGGTCGCGCACGGCCGGTCGCCGCGCGGCCGCGACCTCATGGCCGGCGACCACCTCACCGGCACGCAGCAGCACCGCCGACGCCCGCCCCTCGGTGCCGGTCACGACGTTGGCGCAGTGGTGCATGCCGTAGGTGAAGTAGACGTAGAGCCGACCGGGCGGGCCGAACATCACGTCGGTGCGCGGCGACCGCCCCCGAAAGGCGTGCGAGCCCGGGTCGGCGCCGCCGGCGTACGCCTCGACCTCCGTGAGGCGCACGGTGACGCCTGCGTGGGTGACCCGGCAGCCGAGGAGCTCACGGGCGACGACGAGGACGTCGCGGGCGAAGAACTCCTGGGGCAGGGGGGTCGACGTCATGCCCCCAGTGTGGCGGGCGACGGCGACAGCGGAGGACGTCAGCGCACGGTGGGCTGCACGAGCACCCACGACCGGTGCTCCGCCGCCGTCGCGACGACGCGCTCGAGCTGCTCGCCCACCCGCACCGGTGCCGTGCCGCCCTTGGCCGAGCGGGAGGCGAGGGAGCCCTCGACGGACAGCACCCCGCGCACCCCCGGGGTGAGGTGCGGGCTGATCGCGGCGAGGTCGTCGTCGGTGAGGTCCCACAGCTCGATCCCGCGCTCCTCGCAGGCGCGCACGCACGCGCCGGCCACCTCGTGGGCCACCCGGAAGGCCACCCCCTCCCGCACGAGCCACTCGGCGACGTCGGTGGCGAGCGAGAAGCCCTGGGGGGCGAGCGACTCCAGGCGGGCGGTGTCGAAGACCATCGTCGCCACCATCCCGCTGAAGGCCGGCAGCAGGAGCTCGAGGGTGTCGACGGCGTCGAAGACCGGCTCCTTGTCCTCCTGGAGGTCACGGTTGTAGGCGAGCGGGAGGGACTTCAGGGTCGTGAGGAGCCCGGCCAGGTCACCGACGAGCCGGCCGGCCTTGCCCCGGGCGAGCTCGGCGACGTCGGGGTTCTTCTTCTGCGGCATGATGCTCGACCCGGTGGAGTAGGCGTCGTCGAGGGTGACGAACGAGAACTCCTTGGTCGCCCAGAGCACGACCTCCTCGGCGAGCCGGGAGACGTCGACGGCGGTCATCGCCGCGACGAAGGCGAACTCGGCCACGACGTCGCGCGCGGCCGTGCCGTCGATGGAGTTCTCGACCGAGGTCTCGAAGCCGAGGTCGGCAGCGACCGCCTCCGGGTCCAGCCCGAGGGAGGATCCCGCGAGCGCCCCCGAGCCGTACGGCGACACCGCCGCCCGGGCGTCCCAGTCGCGCAGCCGGTCGACGTCGCGCAGCAGCGCCCAGGCGTGCGCGAGGAGGTGGTGCGACAGCAGCACCGGCTGGGCGTGCTGGAGGTGGGTGCGCCCCGGCATCGCGACCCCGAGGTGGCGGGTCGACTGCTCGACGAGGGCGTCGACGACGTCGAGCACGAGCCCGGCGACGACCCGGGCGTGCTCGCGCAGGTACATCCGGAACAGGGTCGCGACCTGGTCGTTGCGCGAGCGCCCGGCCCGCAGCCGCCCGCCGACCTCGGCACCGGCGCGCTCGATGAGGCCCCGCTCGAGGGCGGTGTGGACGTCCTCGTCGGCCTCCTCGGGCCCGAAGGCGCCCGACTCGACGTCGGCGCGCAGCCGGTCGAGGGCGTCGAGCATCGCCGCGAGCGCTGCGTCGTCGAGGAGGCCGGCGCCGTGGAGGACCCGGGCGTGCGCCCGCGATCCGGCGAGGTCGTGCAGGGCGAGGCGCCAGTCGAAGTGCGTCGACTTCGACAGCGCCGCGAGGGCCTCGGCGGGGCCGCCGGCGAAGCGTCCCCCCCACAAAGCGGTCGCTGCCGCCCGGGTCGCGTCGCCCCGGTCGGTCCGGTCGGCCGGGTCCGCCGGGTCGGCCCGGCCCGCCGGGTCGGTCGCGTGGGTCGGGTCCGCCGGGTCGGCCGGGTCGGCCGGGTCGGCCCGGTCGGTCGGGTCGGTCGGGTCGGTCACTGGGGGTCCTTCCGCGTGTAGGACAGGAGGCGCTCGACGAGCTCGCGGCTGCGGCCCGTACCCTCGGTGACGACCATGATGGTGTCGTCACCGGCGATCGTGCCGAGCACCCCCTCGAGCCCGGCGTGGTCGAGCGCCGAGGCGAGGAAGCTCGCGGCCCCCGGCGGGGTGCGCAGGATGACGAGGTTGGCCGAGGCCTCGGCCGAGACGAGCAGCTCGTGGGAGCGCGACTGGAGCCGGGTGGCCCGCTCCTCGCCGTCGGGTGCGGCGCGCACGGTGCGGTCGCCCCCCTCCCCCGGAACGGCGTACACGAGGTTCTTGCCGACCCGCACCCGCTCCGCGCCGACGTCGACGAGGTCCCGGGACAGGGTGGCCTGGGTGACCTCGATGCCGTCCTCCGCGAGGTGGTCGAGCAGCTCGGTCTGCGAGCGCACGGGCGTCGATGCGAGGATCTCGACGATGCGCTGCTGGCGGGCGGCCCGTGACGTCGAGACGGTCACGCGTCGTCCCGGTGCTGTTCGACGAGCCACGAGAGGAGCGCCTTCTGCGCGTGGAGGCGGTTCTCGGCCTCCTGCCACACGAGGGATGCCGGGCCGTCGATGACCTCGGCGTCGACCTCGGAGCCGCGGTAGGCCGGCAGGCAGTGGAGGAACACGGCATCCTCGGACGCGGCAGCCATGAGTGCCCTGGTGACCCGGAACGCCTCGAAGGGGCTCGCGGCACCCTTGCGCTGCTCGCTCTCGGCCTCCTGGCCCATCGAGACCCACGTGTCCGTGGCGACGACGTCGGCCCCGGAGACGGCGCCGACGGGGTCGTCGGTGACGGTGACCGACCCGCCCTGCTCGGCGGCGAGCCCCCGGGCCCGGTCGACGACGGCGGCGCGCGGGGGGTGGGAGGCGGGGGTGGCGATGCGCACGTGCATCCCGGCGAGCGCCCCGCCGAGGAGGTAGGAGTGCGCCATGTTGTTCGCGCCGTCGCCGAGGTAGGCGAGCGTCAGGCCAGCGGTCCGGCCCTTGGCCTCGAGCACCGTGAGCAGGTCGGCGAGCACCTGGCACGGGTGGTAGTCGTCGGTGAGGGCGTTGACGACCGGCACGCCGGCGTGGGAGGCCATCTCCTCGAGCCGGGCCTGCTCGAAGGTGCGCCAGACGACCGCGGCCGACTGCCGCCCGAGGATGCGGGCGACGTCGGCGACGGACTCGCGCACCCCGACCCCCGCGAGCCGTCCGTCGACGACCATCGGGAAGCCGCCGAGCTGTGCGACGGCCCCCACGAAGGACACCTGGGTGCGCAGGGTCGGCTTGTCGAACAGGATCGACACGGTCTGCGGCCCCTCGAGGCAGCGGTCGGAGAACGGTGCGGCCTTGAGGGTGAGGGCCCGCTCGAGCACCGCCCGCTGCTCGGCGGCGCTGAGGTCGTCGTCGGCGAGGAGGTGTCGCAGGGTCATGGGGCGTCCTTCGTGGCTCGGTCAGGCGGGGCGGTCGTGTCCTGGCGGGGGGTGGCGGGGGCCGTGGCGGCGTCGAGCAGGCCGGGGAGGGCGTCGACGAACAGGTCGAGCTCGGCCGTCGTGACGACGAGCGGCGGCGCGAGGCGGATGGCGTCCGGCGCGACGGGGTTGACGATGAACCCGGCGTCCCGGGCGTGGGCCGCGAGGGCCACGGCGTGGTCGCCGGCGAGGGTGATCGCACGCAGCAGCCCGGCGCCGCGGACCCCCGTGACCAGCGGGTGCCCGAGGGCGAGCACCGCGCGCTCGAGGTGTTCCCCCGCCTCGACGGTGTGCGCGAGGAGTCCCTCGCCCTCGATCGTCTCCAGGACGGCGAGCGCGGCGGCGCACGCGAGCGGGTTGCCGCCGAACGTCGAACCGTGCATCCCCGGCGTGAGCATCGTGCTCACCTGCGGGCCGAAGGTCACGAGGGCGCCGATCGGCACACCGCCGCCCAGTCCCTTGGCCAGCGTGACGGCGTCGGGCACGAGGCCGGCCTGCTGGAAGGCGAACCACGTGCCGGTGCGGCCGATGCCGGTCTGCACCTCGTCGAGCACGAGCAGGGCCCCGACGTCGTGGGTGACCGCGCGCGCCGCCCGCAGGTAGTCCCTCGTGCCGGGTCGCACGCCCGCCTCGCCCTGTATCGGCTCGAGGACCAGGGCCGAGGTCTCGTCGGTGACGGCCGCGCGCAGGGCGGCGACGTCGCCCCACGGCACGTGGGTCACGCCGGGCAGGAGCGGTTCGAACGGCTCGCGGTACGCGGCCTTGTGGGTCAGCGCGAGGGCGCCGGTGCTGCGGCCGTGGAAGGCGCCCTCGGCCGCGACGATCCCGGTGCGCCCCGTGCGGCGGGCGAGCTTGACCGCCGCCTCGATGGCCTCGGTGCCCGAGTTGCAGAAGAAGACGGCCGACCCCTCGGGCGCCCCAGCGAGGCGCAGCACCCGCTCGGCGAGCTCGACCTGCGGCACGGAGGTGTAGAAGTTCGACACGTGGACGAGCTGGCCGGCCTGCTTCGAGACGGCGACGACGAGCGCGGGGTGGTTGTGACCCAGCGCGTTGACGGCGATGCCGCCGACGAGGTCGAGGTACCGGCGGCCCTCGATGTCCCACACCCACGCGCCCTCGCCGCGCTCGAGGACGAGCTGGGGGCGTCCGAAGACGGTGAGGAGGGCGTGCTCGTAGCGCTCGAGCCAGGCGGCCGTGGCCGCCCCGGGCCCGGACGCGGGGGCGGTGGGGTCAGGCACCGTCGACCTCCTCGTCGGGCAGGACCATCGTGCCGATGCCCTCGGACGTGAACACCTCGAGCAGGAGGCCGTGCGGCTGGCGGCCGTCGACGACGTGGGCCTGGGGCACACCGTCCTCGACCGCGCGGATGCACGCCTCGAGCTTGGGGATCATCCCGGCGTCCACGGTGGCGAGCAGGCGGCGGGCCGCCGTCACGGACAGCTCGGACAACAGCGAGTCGCGGTCCGGCCAGCTCGCGTAGACCCCCTCGACGTCGGTGAGGACGACGAGCTTGCGCGCCCCGAGGGCGGCGGCGAGGGCGGCGGCGGCGGTGTCGGCGTTGACGTTGAGCACCCGGCCGTCGACGTCGAGGTCGGGTGCGATCGTCGAGACGACGGGGATGCGGCCCGCCTCGAGGAGGTCGAGCACGGCCGTCGGGTCGACCTGCACGACGTCGCCGACGAGGCCGATGTCGTGCTCCTCGCCGTCGACGACGACGCCGCGGCGGCGGGCGCCGAACAGGCCGGCATCCTCGCCCGAGAGCCCCACGGCCACCGGGCCGTGCTGGTTGAGCAGGCCGACGAGCTCGCGTCCGACCTGCCCGGTGAGCACCATCCGCACGACGTCCATGACTTCGGGGGTCGTCACCCGCAGCCCGCCCTTGAACTCGCTCTCGAGCCCGAGCCGGTCGAGCATGCCCTTGATCTGCGGGCCCCCGCCGTGGACGACGACCGGCCGCAGCCCGGCGTACCGCAGGAAGACGACGTCCTGGGCGAAGGCCGCCTTGAGGCGGTCGTCGACCATCGCGTTGCCCCCGTACTTGACGACGACGAGCGCGCCGCGGAACCGCTCGAGCCAGGGCAGCGCCTCGACGAGCGTCGTCGCCTTGGACTGCGCGACCCGCAGGGCGGCGGCGTCGATCGCGCCGCGCAGGGCCTGGTCGGGGGGAGTCATGCTCGGTCCTGTCGTCAGGTGGAGTAGGCGGAGTTCTCGTGGACGTAGTCGTGGGTCAGGTCGTTCGTCCAGACCGTCGCCGCCGCCTCGCCGGCGTGGAGGTCGACGACGACGTGCACCTCGCGGGCGGTGAGGTCGACGAGCGAGCGGTCCTCCCCCACGCCCCCGGCCCGGCAGACCTGGACCCCGTTCATGGACACGTCGAGGGATGCCGGGTCGAAGGCGGCGCTCGTCGTGCCGACGGCGGCGAGCACCCGTCCCCAGTTCGGGTCGTTGCCGAAGACGGCGCACTTGACGAGGTTGTTGCGGGCGATCGAGCGGGCCACCTCGAGCGCGTCGTCGACGGACGCCGCGGACCGCACCTCGACCGCGATGTCGTGGTGGGCCCCCTCGGCGTCCGCGACGAGCTGGCGGGCGAGGTCGGCGCACACCCGGGTCACGGCATCCGTGAGCTCGTCGGCCCCCACCGCGACACCGGAGGCGCCCGAGGCGAGGAGGACGACCGTGTCGTTCGTCGACATGCAGCCGTCGGAGTCGACCCGGTCGAAGGTCTCGGCGGTGGCGGCGCGCAGGACGTCGTCGAGGGACGCCCCGTCGACGGCCGCGTCCGTCGTGACGACGACGAGCATCGTCGCCAGGGCCGGGGCGAGCATGCCCGCACCCTTGGCCATGCCGCCGACCGACCAGCCGTCGCGCTCGGCGGTGGCGGTCTTGGCCACGGTGTCGGTCGTCATGATCGCCTCGGCCGCGGCCGGGCCCCCGTCGACCGAGAGGGCGGCCGCTGCGGCGTCGACGCCGGGCAGGAGCAGGTCCATGGCCAGCCGTTCGCCGATGAGGCCGGTCGAGCAGACGACGACGTCGCCGGGGGCGATGCCGAGCGCCGCGCCGACGTGCTCGGCGGTGCGGTGGGTGTCCTGGAAGCCCGGCGCGCCGGTGCAGGCGTTGGCGCCGCCGCTGTTGAGGACGACGGCATCGACCCGTCCGTCCGCGACGACGGTGCGCGACCAGGTGACCGGCGCCGCCGCGACGCGGTTGCTCGTGAAGACCGCGGCCGCGTCGTGGTCGGGGCCGTCGTTGACGACGAGCGCGACGTCGGGGCGCCCGGAGGCCTTGAGCCCCGCCGTGGCGCCCGCGGCCCGGAAACCCCGCGGGGTGGTGACGGACATCAGTGGGTTCCTCCGGTCAGGGACGTCGGGGTGACGACGAGGCCGGCGCGCCGCCACGCGTCGGCGGCTGCGTGCACGGCATCGCTCGGGACGAGGACCCAGTCGGTGTCGAACGTCGAGAAGCCGAGCACCGGGATGCGCGCCGCGACGAGCGGTTCGAGGATCTCGGCGAAGACGCCGACCGACCCGAACGCGAGCGGGCCGGCGACCTCGACGACCTTGAACGGCCCCTCGGCGCTCGCAGCGGGCGGCACGGCGGCGGTCGGGCAGATCACCGAGGTCTCGTCGGGCGTGCGGGTCAGCGAGGCGAACGGGCCATGGGCCCACTCGAACTCGGGCTCGGCCCCACCGGGCAGGCGCACGATCGAGACGTCCTCGGGGTGCTCCATCAGGTGGCGCGGCATCCGGCTCACGGCGCCACCCCCGCGACCGGCAGCCCGGTCGTCTCGGGCAGGCCGAGTGCGAGGTTGAGGCACTGCACGGCCGCCCCCGCCGTCCCCTTCGTCAGGTTGTCGACGGCGGCGACCGCGACGACCCGGCCGACCCGCTCGTCGAGCACGACCTGGACGTGCACGGCGTTGCTGCCGAGCACGTTGCCGGTGCTCGGCCACCGCCCCTCGGGGAGCAGGTGCACGAACGGCTCCTCCCCGTAGGCGTCCGACCACGCCCGCCGCACCGCGGCGGCCGTCGTGCCGGGACGTACCCGGGCGGTGCACGTGGCGAGGATGCCGCGCGGCATCGGCGCGAGCGTCGGCGTGAAGGACACCGTGACCGGGCCGGCACCGGCAGCGGTGAGGTTCTGCTCGATCTCGGGGGTGTGCCGGTGCACCCCGCCGACGCCGTAGGGCGACATGGCACCCATGACCTCGGCGCCGAGGAGGTGGGGCTTGAGCGCCCGCCCGGCCCCCGACGTGCCGGACGCCGCGACCACCGTGATGTCGTCGGGCTCGATGACACCGGCGGTGAGACCGGGGGCGAGGGCGAGCGAGACCGCAGTGGGGTAGCAGCCTGGCACGGCGATGCGGGTCGCCCCGGCGAGCGCGGCGCGCTGCGGGCCGCCGGCGGTGGGTAGCTCCGGCATCCCGTACGGCCACGAACCGGCGTGCGGCGTGTCGTAGAAGCGCGTCCACCTGTCGGCGTCGGTGAGCCGGAAGTCGGCGCCGCAGTCGACGACGACGACGTCGTCGGGGAGTTGTGCCGCGAGCGCGGCCGAGTGGCCGTGCGGCAGCGCGAGGACGACCGCGTCGTGGCCGGCGAGCACGTCGGCGGAGGTGTCCTCGAGGACCCGGTCGGCGAGGGGTGTGAGGTGGGCGTGGACCGCACCGAGCGGCTGCCCGGCGTTCGAGGAGGCCGTGAGGGCCCCGACCTCGAGCTCGGGGTGCTGGAGGAGGAGGCGCACGACCTCGCCCCCGGCGTATCCGCTCGCCCCGGCGACTGCGACCCGCATCATGGTGCATGACCATACAGGACCGCGTGAATCCATGCAGGCACCGCTCGCTCCCCCTCCCGACTCCGTGCGACCTGGGTGCGGTTTCCGGCATCGGCGCGTCCCAGAACCGTGGGGAGGTCGCACGAGGTCGGGGTGGGGGCGTCAGCGGAGGGGGTCGTTCCGCCCACGGACGAGGACCAGCGTGCGCTCCTGGTCGTCGAGGCCGCACTCGGCCCGCTGCCGCAGCTCGGCGACGGTGCTGACCCCGGCCCGCAGGAAGCGCCCCGACCACGCGTCGAGATCGCCGGAGACGAGGGCCAGGACGAGGTCGGTGACGTCGGCCGGGTCGGTCCAGTCGGTGCGTCCCGTGTGCGCCGCCATCCCCGCGGTCATGTCCGTGCTCACGACCCCGGGCATGAGGTCGAAAGCACGGATGCCGCGGTCCCACCCCGACAGGTGCGTGGAGCCCGTGACCCGCGCGAGCGCCGTCTTGCTCACGTTGTAGGCGCTGGCGACACTCCCGGCGTGCAGCGCGGCGCCGCTGTTGAGGTTGACGATCCGTCCCCCTCCGGCGGCGAGCATGTGCGGTGCGACGAGCCAGGTCATGAGGTAGGGGCCTCGGACGTTGACCTCCTGGACGTGCCACCACTCCTCCGGGTCCGAGGCGAAGATGTCGACCTCGGCGTCGATGACGCCCGCGTTGTTGACGAGGACGTCGATGCGGCCGTGCCGCTCCACGATCTCCTCGACCCAGGCGGTGAGGGCTGCCCGGTCGGTGACCGGCGCCACCGCGCTCGAGCCGCGCTCGACGGCGTACCCGGCGTCCTCGAGGGCATCGGCGATGTACCGGCCGATCCCTCGTGAGGCACCGGTCACGACGGCCACGAGGTGACCACCGCGCCCCTCTGCGGCGAGGGCCTCCGGTGTCACTTCTCCGTCGTCGTCGACAGGAAGGTCCATGAGGGTGATCATGCCCGCTGAACTGCCCCGATGGCTATGGCGGCGGCCTCGACGGCCGCGTCGCGCAGGGTGCTGACCTCCTCGGTCGTCAGGGTGCGGTCGGGGGCGCGGAAGGTGAGCCGGTAGGCGAGCGACTTGCGCCCCTCGCCGACCTGGTCGCCCCGGTAGACGTCGAAGAGGGTGAGCGACTCGAGGTCGTCGCCGGCCCCGGCGCGCAGCGAGCGCTGCACGGCGTCGGCGGGCACGTGCTCGTCGACGACGAGTGCGACGTCGCTCTGCGCGAGCGGGAAGGTGTGCAGGGTGCGCGCCTGGACCGTCACGTCGGCGGCCACGGTGAGCACGTCGAGGTCGAGCTCGCCGCCCACGGTGCGTTCCGGCAGCCCGAGCGCAGCGAGGACCTTCGGGTGCAGCTCGCCGACGTGCCCGACGACGGTGCCGTCGGCGAGCGTGACGCGGGCGCACCGTCCCGGGTGGAAGGGCGCGACGGCATCCGCGGCGACCTCGAGCGGCACGCCGAGCGCCTCCCCGACCGTGCGCGCGAGCTCGACGACGTCGGCGACGTCGGCGCGGCGGCCCTCCCCCCACCACCCGGGCCGCTCCCGGTCGCCCGCGAGGAGGAGGGCGAGGTGGCGCGGCTGCGGTGGCACGGCATCCCGGATGGCCGCGAGGGTCACCTCGGACGGGTGGACGCCGACGTCCTCGGTCGGTGCGCTGCGTTGCGGTCCGTCGAGCGCGACGACGAGGCCGAGCTCGAAGAGGCCGACGTCCCGGACGCCGCGGGCGACGTTGCGCCGCAGCGCGTCGACGAGGGTGGCGAGGAGCCGGGTCCGCAGCAGCGGGTGCTCGTCGGAGAGCGGGTTCGCGAGGCGGACCGTGCGGGCGAGCTCGGCGTCGACGTCGAGCCCGAGTGCCGCGTAGCGGTCGGCGCCGACGAACGGCGCGCTCCACACCTCGGACAGGCCCTGGCCGGCGAGCACGTCGGCGACGACGCGACGGACCCGCTGCGCGTGGGTGAGCCCGGCGCCACCCGGAGGGGTCGGCAGGACCGACGGGATGTGCTCGTAGCCGTGGATGCGGGCCACCTCCTCGACGAGGTCCTCGCCCGTCGTGAGGTCGGGGCGCCAGGTCGGAGGGCTCACCGTGAGCAGGTCGCCGTCGCGGGTCACGGTGCAGCCGATGGCCTCGAGGGTCGTGACGACCTCGGTGTCGGTGTACTCGACGCCGACGATCCGGCTCGGGAAGCCGACGTGCATCCTCACGGGAGCCGGGGCGGCCGGCGTGCCCACGTCGGTGACCTCGGGGTCGGCCACCCCGCCGCCGTGCTCGACGAGCAGCGCGACGGCGAGCTGGGCGGCCGCGGCGGCCAGGGCCGGGTCGACGCCGCGCTCGAAGCGCCGCGAGGCCTCGCTCGGGAGCTTGTGGCGGCGCGCCGACCGCGCGATGGTGACCGGCTCGAAGTGCGCGGCTTCGATGAGCACGTCGCGCGTGCCGGCCCCCACCTCGGTCTCGGCGCCACCCATGACGCCGGCGATAGCCACGGGCCGGTCGCCGCCGGTGTCCGTGATGAGCAGGTCGCCGGGGTCGAGGGCGCGCTCGACGTCGTCGAGCGTCGTGAGTCGCTCGCCACGGCGGGCCCGGCGCACGACGAGCGGCCCCTGGAGGGTCGCCAGGTCGAAGGCGTGCAGCGGCTGGCCGAGCCCGAGCATGACGTAGTTCGTCACGTCGACGGCAAGCGAGATCGGTCGCATGCCCGCCTCGGTGAGGCGCAGTGCCATCCAGCGCGGGGTCGGGGCGCCGACGTCGAGGCCGCGAACGACCCGGGCGACGTAGCGGTCGCAGCCGGCCCGCCCCCGGATCGGGGCCTCGTCGCGCAGCTGGACCGGGAAGCCTCCGGCCGTCGCCTCCGGGGCCGCGGCGGCCAGGGCAAGGGCGGGGTCGGTGAACCGGGCGCCGGTCGCGTGCGAGTACTCGCGGGCGATGCCCCGCACCGAGAAGCAGTAACCCCGGTCCGGCGTGACGTTGACCTCGACCGTCTCGCGGTCCAGCCCGAGCAGCGGGATCGCGTCGGTGCCGGGGACGAGCCGGGCCAGGGTCTCGGCGTCGCGGGCGAAGCGCCGGTCGAGCACGAGGATGCCGGTGTGGTCGTCGCCGATGCCGAGCTCGTGCTCGGAGCAGATCATCCCCGCGGAGACGTGGCCGTAGGTCTTGCGGGCGCTCACGGTCAGCGGCCCGTGCGGGGTCGGCAGCACGCCGCCCGGGAGGATGACGACGACGAGGTCGCCGGCGGCGAAGTTGTGCGCGCCGCAGACGATCCCCTGGGGCTCGCCGGTGCCGTTGGCGTCACCGACGTCGACGGTGCACCAGCTGATCGTCTTGCCGTTCCGCTGCTTCTCGGGCTCGAGGGTGAGGACGCGGCCGACGACGAGGGGGCCGGTGACGCCGCCCGTGTGCAGGCCCTCCTCCTCGAGGCCGACGGCGACGAGGGAGGCCGCGATGTCGACCCCCGTGGCGTCCGCGGGGACCTCGACGTACTCCCGTAGCCAGTCGACGGGAACGCGCATCAGATCTCCATCCCGAACTGTGCGTCGAAGCGCACGTCACCCTCGATCATGTCCCGCATGTCGCTGACACCGGTGCGGAACATCAGCGCCCGGTCGATGCCCATCCCGAACGCGAAGCCGGTGTAGCGGTCCGGGTCGACGCCGCACGCCGTGAGCACGTTGCGGTTGACCATCCCGCACCCACCCCACTCGATCCAGCCGGTGCCCCCGCAGGTACGGCAGTCGGCGTCCTCGCCGCGGCAGACGAAGCAGCGCAGGTCCATCTCGGCGCTCGGCTCGGTGAACGGGAAGAACGAGGGCCGCAGCCGGGTCGTGATGCCCGCCCCGAAGAGCTCGACCGCGAGCCGGTCGAGGGTGCCCTTGAGGTGCGCCATCGTGATGCCCTCGTCGACGGCGAGGCCCTCGACCTGGTGGAAGGCCGGCATGTGCGTCGCGTCGAGCTCGTCGGTGCGGAAGACCCGGCCGATCGCCGCGACGTACACCGGCACACCCCGGTCGAGCAGGGTTCGCGCCTGCACCGGCGAGGTGTGGGTGCGCAGGACGAGCCCGCCCTCGGGCGGGTCGACGTAGAAGGTGTCCTGCATCTGGCGCGCCGGGTGGTCGGCGTCGAAGTTGAGGGCGTCGAAGTTGAACCACTCGGCCTCGATCTCGGGCCCTTCGGCGATCTCCCAGCCCATGCCGACGAACAGGTCGGCGATGCGCTGGGACATGAGCTCGATGGGGTGTCGCCGCCCGAGCGGGCGCCGCCCCGTCGGCAGCGTGACGTCGACGGCCTCCTCGGTGAGGATGCGCTCGTCGCGCTCGGCCTCGAGCTCGGCCTGGCGGGCGCTGAAGGCCTGTGCGACGCGCCCGCGCGCCTGACCGACGCGCTTGCCGGCATCCGCCTTCGCGCTCGGCGGGAGGGCGCCGATCTCGCGGTTGGCGAGGGCGAGCGCGCTCCGGTCGCCCTGGTGCGCGGTGCGGGCGGCCTTGAGCTCCTCGAGCGAGGTCGCGGCCGCGGCGGCGGCGAGAGCCTGCTCGACGGCATCCTCGACGGCGCGGGGGTCCAGGGCCGCGACCTCGACGGGGTCGTAGCTGGTGTTGGGTCCTGACATGGTGTCCACTTCGGGCGGGGGTGGGGCGCGCCCGAGTCTAGGTGCGGGGCGCGCGGGGGACGGATGTGGTCTGGCCCCCGGGCCGCGGGTGGGACGGCGTGGATGCCGTGCCGGGACCGGCGCTCAGCGCGCGCGGCCGTCCGGGCCCGAGGGCCTGGTAAATCGGCGCGCGTCGACGGTCACCCCACCAGCGTAGCGGCGGGCGTGCACCGCCGTGAGGCCGAGGCCGGCCACCGCGAGGCCGACGAGCGCGACGGCGACGAACCCGGCCGACGGGCCGCGTCCGTCGATCGCCAGGCCGGCGAGCGGTGCGCCGAGGGCTCCCCCGGTCGTGAGGAACGACCCGTGCCAGCCCATCGCCTCGCCGCGGACCTCGGCCGGGACGATCCGGCTGGCCTGGTCGACGGTCGCCGTGATCGTCGGGGCGCAGAGCAGGCCGGCGACGAACCCGAGGCCGGCCAGGCCCCACGGCGACGTCGCGAGCGCCATCGGGAAGGTGGCGACGGCGAGACCGCCGAGGAGCCAGAACGCGGAGATCGACCGGTGCAGGGCACCGTAGAGCAGCCCCCCGACGAGCGAGCCGAGGCCCCACACGGCGAGGACGAGGCCGATCTGGGCGGTCGAGCCGAGCTCGCGCATGACCGCGACGATGGCGATGTCGGAACCGGCGAGCACGACGGTCGTCGCCGTCGCCGCGAGGCAGACCGCGAGGAAGGGCAGGCGGAACCACGACCTGCGCGGTGCCCTCGCGCTGCCGACACGCGCCTCGCCCTCCCCGCGCAGGGGCGGGTCGACGACCCACATGAGCAGGCCCGCGGCGACCCCGAGCATCTGGGTCGCGAAGAGCACCCACGCCGTCGACCACTGCGTCGCCGCCCAGACCGCCAGCGCGGGCGCGACGATGAACGCGATCTCGACGGCGACCGAGTCCAGGGAGATCGCCGTGCGGCGGTCGTTCTCAGGCACCGCGGCGATGACGGCCTGCCGGGTGATGGAGAAGGTCGGGATGACGAACAGCCCCGCGACGACGGCGAGCACGAGGAGCAGCCAGTAGCCGACGAACGGTGCGACGCTCCAGCACGCGAGCGCGACGAGCACCGACGGGAGCACGACCCGGCGCAGCCCGAACCGGTCGAGCAGCCGGCCCCGCCACGGTCCGCTCACCGCGATCGCGACGGTCGCCGCCGCGGCGAGCGCACCCGCCGCCGTGTACGAGCGCCCGAGGGTCGAGACGGTGTGGATGGTGAGGAGCACCCCGCTCGCGAACACCGGTCCGCGGACGAGCGCGCCGAGCACGAGCGCCGAGCGCAGGGGGCGGCTCGCGAGGGCTCGCCGGTAGGGCGCGAGCGACACGGCGGGCATGCGCCTCACTCTGGCACGCGGGGCCGAGGGCGACGACCGAGTGCTTCGCATGCCGCCGTCGGTGGCGATCCACTGCGCCCATACACTCTCGGGCGTGACATCGGACGGGAGGCGTGGCGCGACGGTCGCCTACGGGGTCCTGGCCGGTCTCGTCGTGATGGGGGCCACCGTGGCGACGCTGCACGGTGAGTGGGTGAGCGACTCGTGGATCCACCTGGCCGCAATCCACGAGATGTCCCGGGACTTCTGGTCGCCCGTGGAGCCCCTCGTCGGGGAGAACGTCCCGTTTCCGTACTTCTCGCCGTGGACCGCGGTCGGCGCCCTGGCTGTCCGCGCTCTCTCGGTCGCCCCACAGAACGTGCTGGCCGTCTTCGGCATCGTGTCCCCGCTCCTGCTGGTCCACGCACTGTTCCGCCTGACGCGTGCAGTGAGCCCGGCTCCTTGGGCTCCGGTCGCGGTGCTCGCGGCGTTCCTCACGGTGTGGGGCAGCAAGGTCTTCTTCTGGAGCGGCTTCCTCAGCCTGACCACGCTCGTCGTCGGGTCCTCGTGGCCGAGCGTCCTCGCGACCGCCCTGTGGTTCTACCTCTGGGCGAGCGTGTGGACGAGCACCCGGATGACGCGGGGCCTGGTCGCGGCCCTGGTCATCATCCCCGGGCTGCTCCTCCTCATCCACCCCTTCACGTTCATCAGCGCAGCCACCGCGTGCGCGGTAACGGTGCTCCTGCGATGGCCCAGGAGGCGGTGGCTCGGGGGGACCCTCGCGGCGCTCGCCTCCGTCGGCCTGGCTGCCCTGTGGCCCTGGACCTCGCTCCTCGACCTGCTCAGCAACCCGCGCGGGTTCGACGCCTTCCACACGTTCTTCTACCGCGACATCTTCGCGAAGTTCGGCCTGCTGCTCCTCACGGTCCCTGCCGTCGCCCTCCGGCTCTGGCGGCGGCGCTCCGACGCCCTGGCCTGGTCGGCGATTGCCGGCGTGGGCATCTGGGTCGCCGGCGGCCTCCTCGATGTCGAGTCCCTGGGTCGGGTGCTCCCCCTCGCGACGACGGCGGCGACGATGGCCCTGGGCATCGGGGCGGCTGAGGCGTTCCACCGCGAGGGCGCCACGCCGGCGGAGTCTGCCCGACGCGACCGCGCACTGCTGCCGCGGGTGGCCCTCGTGTCCACCTGGATCCTGGCTGTCGGTCTCGGCAGCTTGACGCAGGCCAACGCGTGGAGTCGCGTCACGTTCGACGAGGAGGCGCGCCGAAACCCCGACGACGGTAACCACGTGGTGGCGCCGTACCCGGACGTCGACACCCTCTGGTCGCGGATTCCGCAGGGTGCGGTGGTCATCGCGCAGGACTGGCGCGTCGCCCGGCAGCTGCCGGCCCGAGGCCTGTTCACGGTGGCGCCACAGTGGCCGAGCCCCGGTGTCGAGGACGCCGTCGAACGCAGCGAGGACCAGGCGGCCATCCTGAACGCGCGGTCCTCCCCCGAGGTGCGGGATGAGCTGCTCACCCGCTACGGCGTCGCGTGGATCGTGTGGCCGACGGCCAAGAAGCTCCCGGCGTGGCTCTCGGGGCTCGGCGTACCCGTTGACCGTGAGCACGGCCAGATGCTCTACGAGCTGCACTGAGCCTGTCCCGGCCTCAGGTCTCCCGGTCGGGGAAGGTCGCCCGCAGGAGGGCGCCGCCTCCGGGCGCGTCCTCGACGACGACGACCCCGCCGTGCGCCTCGACGAGGCCCCGCACGACGTACAGGCCGAGCCCCGTGCCGTGCTTGGCCCCGCCCTGCCAGAACCGCGAGAACACGAGCTCGCGGTGCTGAGGGGCGATCCCGTGGCCGTCGTCGGCCACGAGGAGGTCGACGGCGGGGCGGTCGCCGAGGCGGGCGGGCTGCGCCGACAGGCGCACCGTGCCGCGACCGTGGCGCACCGCGTTGTCCACGAGGTTCGCGACGACCTGCTCGAGCCGGTCGGGGTCCGCCCACAGCGGGCCGAGGTCGTCGGGCACGTCGACGACGAAGTGGAGGCGGTCGGCGCCCGAGGCGACGCGCCGCTCCACCTGGGCCTGGAGACGGGAGCGGGCGTCGAGCGGCTGGGCGTGCACGGTGAGCCGGCCGACGTCGATCCGCGAGGCGTCGAGCAGCTCGGTGATGAGCCGGGTCACCCGGTCCGCGTCGGCCTCGATCGTCTCGAGCATGAGCCGCTTCTGGTCGTCGGTGAAGCGGTCCCAGTTGCGCAGCAGCGTCGACGAGAAGCCCTTGACCCCGGTGAGGGGTGAGCGCAGCTCGTGGGCGACCGTCGTGAGCAGCGCAGCACCCTCGGCCTCCGCTCGGCGGCGCGCCTCGGCATCCCGCAGCCCGAGCACGACGGCGCGCACCGGCGAGCCGGTCTCGTCGCGCAGGTACTTCGCCGTGACGAGCAGCTCGCGCCCCGACGGCAGCACGAGGAGCCGTTCGCGGTGCCCCGTGCGGGTGGTGAGTCCGTGCCACGGGTCGGTGAGCTCCCACCAGTACGCACCGGCGAGATCCTGGAGGGGCAGGGCCTCGCGGATGTCCTGACCGACGACGTCGCCCGCCCGCAGGCCGGTGATGCGCTCGGCGGGCGAGTTCATGAAGCGCACGGTGCGCTCGGGGCCGACGGCCGCGACGAGGCCGTCGGGGATGAACTCCAGGCCATGGGCGACGAGGTCGTCGGGAACCCTGAACGGCGTCGACATGGCGCGCAGGCTACCCGTCGGGGTCGCCGGACGGGCGTCGCCCTGCCGAGGCATAGAGACACAGGGTCGCGGCCATCGCGAGGTTGAGCGACTCGGCCCGGCCGTGGATCGGGACCCGCACGACGTCGTCGCAGGCGGCCCGCACCGGCTCGCCGAGCCCCCACGCCTCGTTGCCCATGACCCAGCAGTGCGGCCCGTCGAGGTCGGCATCGGGCAGGAGGGTCGCGCCCGCGCCGTCCGCGGCGAGGGTGCGGATGCCGTGCGCGCGCAGCGTCGACAGGGTCGACGCGACGTCTAGCCCCGTGACGACCGGCAGGTGGAAGAGCGACCCCGCGGTCGACCGCACCACCTTGGACCCGAGGACGTCGACCGAGGCCTCGCTGACGAGCACCGCGTCGGCACCGGCCGCATCGGCGCCCCGGATGACGGTGCCCGCGTTGCCGGGGTCGCGGACATGGGTGAGCAGGACGAGGAGTCGCGGACGGGCGGCCAGCACGTCGTCGAGGCTGTCGCCGGCGGTGTCGACGACGGCGAGCACTCCCTGGGGGGCGTCGGCCTCGGCCATCGCCGCGAGCACGTCGGGGGTCACCTCGTGGACCCACAGCTGCGCGGCGCGCGCGGGGCCGACGATGTCGTCGGCGTGGCGCTCGATCGCCTCGGAGGTGAGGTAGACGTCCCGGACCCGCGGCGCGGCGTACCGCACCGCCTCGCGCACCCCCTGGGGGCCCTCGACGGCGAAGCGGCCGGTGCGCTCGCGCACCGACCGCTTCGACAGCGCCCGCACCGACCGGACCCGGTCGGCCCGGGGGTTGGTCAGCATGGGAGGGAGCCTCAGGCGGAGGCCTTGGCGGGCTCGCGGGCCGGCTGGTTGGCCTTCGAGATCTCGACGAGCGCGGTGAAGGCGGCCTCGTCGTTGACCGCGAGCTCGGCGAGCATCCGGCGGTCGACCTCGATCTCCGCGGCCTTCAGGCCCTGGATGAACCGGTTGTAGGTCATGCCGTTGGCGCGGGCCGCGGCGTTGATCCGCTGGATCCACAGCCGGCGGAAGTCGCCCTTGCGGGCGCGCCGGTCACGGTAGGCGTAGCCGAGGCTGTGCTGGACCTGCTCCTTGGCCTTGCGGTACAGCCGCGAGCGCTGCCCGCGGTAGCCGCTGGCGCGCTCGAGGACGACCCGGCGCTTCTTCTGGGCGTTGACCGCCCGCTTCACGCGTGCCACGTGAGTACTCCTTGCTTCTGGTGCGAAAACTGGTGGGGGTCGGCGGCGTCAGCGGCCGAGGAGCTTCTTGACCTTCGCGAGGTCGCCCTTCGAGACGAGGATGTCCTTGCTGAGGGCGCGGGCCTTCTGCGGGGTCTTCTCGTGGAACTTGTGGACGTGGCCGGCCTGCTGGCGCATGACCTTGCCGGACCCGGTGACGCGGAACCGCTTCTTGGCGCCGCTGTGCGTCTTGTTCTTCGGCATGGTGCCGGTCTCCTTGTGTCGGTGGTGCTGGTGTTCGGGGGCGTCGCCGCTCAGGCGCCGGCGCTGGGCCGAGGCGTCGGCGCCGGCCTCGGGGACGGGGTCGGGGTGGGGGACGGCGCGACGTCGGCGGCCGGGGCCGCCTCGACGGTCGGAGCCGTCTCGACGGTCGGAGCCGTCTCGGCGGTCGGGGCCGTCTCGACGGTCGGAGCCGTCTCGGCGGTCGGAACCGTCGGGGCCGTCTCGACGGTCGGGACCGCCTCATCCTCGGCGCCGGCCGCCACCTCGTGGTGGGCGGCTGCTGCGGAATCGTCGCGGCGGCGCCGCTGCTCGGCCATGGCCTGGGCCTTCTTCTTCGTCGGGGCGATGACCATGACCATGTTGCGGCCGTCCTGCTTCGGTGCCGACTCGACGGTGCCGAGCTCGACGATGTCCTCGGCGAGGCGCTGGAGCAGGCGGAATCCGAGCTCGGGGCGCGACTGCTCGCGGCCCCGGAACATGATCGTCACCTTGACCTTGTCGCCGCCCTTGAGGAAGCGCTCGACGTGGCCCTTCTTCGTGCCGTAGTCGTGCGGGTCGATCTTGGGGCGGAGCTTGATCTCCTTGATGACCGTGTTGACCTGGTTCTTGCGTGCTTCGCGTGCCTTCATGGCGGCTTCGTACTTGAACTTGCCGAAGTCCATGAGCTTGGCGACCGGCGGCTTCGCCATCGGTGCCACCTCGACGAGGTCGAGGTCGGCCTCGGCGGCGAGGCGCAGGGCGTCCTCGACGCGGACGATGCCGACCTGCTCGCCGTTCGGGCCGACCAACCGCACCTCGGGAACCCGGATGCGGTCGTTGATGCGTGGCTCGCTGATGTGCTTCTCCTTCGATCACGTCGCGTGACGCGCTGGCACGAGAAAGGCTCCCCGTGCCGGGTGCACGAGGAGCCTGGGTGTTCCGTCCGGACCGGACCGCCACGTGGGATGCCGTCGCCGTCGCCTCGCGGGCGGGGCACGACATGACGTCGCGGACCTGTTCGGGACCCGGCGACCTGGTGGTCGACGCGGGTGGAAGCCGGGCTTCTCTTGCACACCGCCCGTGAGGGCGGTCGGTCAGCGAGCAAGGCTACCAGCGTGACGGCATCCGCCGAAATCCGGCAGCAGGGCCTCCCGCGGTCAGCGGATCCGGAACGCCAGGCCGTCGATGCGCGCACGCAGCTCACCGTCGGCCGCGAGCCGCTCCCCGACGCGGGTGGCGACCGCCCGCACCTGTTCGGGTGCGAGGCCGGGACGCAGCTCCAGCACGACGCCGAGCACCCCCTCGCCGCGAGGGGTGCCCTCCTCGACCGCGGATGCCGTGACGTCCTCCTCCTCCCGGAGGGCGGCCGCGACGCTGCGCTCGACGAACGGGTCGGTGTGCGGCGGCTGCCAGGGGCGCTGCTGGGCCAGCGCCCAGACCATCGACGGCCGCAGGACGCGGGTGGCGGGGCCCGCGACGTCGACGACGATGACGTCGCACCCCTCGGAGACCGCGGCCTGGCCGGCGCGTGCGGGGGTCACCGGCACCGGGCGGGCGGCGGGGTCCCAGGCGGCGAGGGCGTCGGTGCCCGAGAAGACGGGCAGGGCGCGCTGGCCGTCCGGGGCGACGAGCGTCACCGCCGCGAGGTCGACCTGCTTGTCGACGACGTGGTCACCGCTCGGGTCGGTCTCGGTCGGCTCGGCCACGACGGGCACGACGAAGCGGGAGGCCTCGACGGCCGCCATGAGGCCGGTGTCGTCGCCGGGGGTGGCCAGTGCGGTGAGGAGAACCGGGTCGGCCGCCCCGGTGTCGCTCTCGAAGCCGCTCGGGGACAGGTCGCGCCCGGCCCACGGCACCTCGGCGGAGTCTGTCGGGCCGCGTCCCTCGGGCGACCCTGCGGGGGAAACCCCCTCCTCACCGGGCCACCCTTCCCCGGTGCGGTTCCGGTTGCTCGGGTCACCCGAGAAACCTGGGGCGGTCACGGCCGGCCCGCCACGTCGAGCGCCTCGGGCAGCGTGAACGCACCGCGGTAGAGGGCCGAGCCGATGATCGCCCCCTCGACGCCGGCGCCCACGAGCCCGCGGATCGCGACGACGTCGTCGAGCGTCGAGACCCCGCCCGAGGCGACGACCGGGCGGTCGGTGCGGGCGCACACGTCGCGCAGGAGGGCGAGGTTCGGGCCCTGGAGCATGCCGTCCTTGGCGACGTCGGTGACGACGTAGCGCGCACACCCCTCGGCGTCGAGGCGGGTCAGGGTCTCCCACAGGTCCCCGCCCTCGCGGGTCCAGCCCCGCGCGGCGAGGGTCGTCCCGCGGACGTCGAGCCCGACGGCGACCCGGTCGCCGTGCTCGGCGATCGCGCGCGCCGTCCACGCGGGGTCCTCGAGGGCGGCGGTGCCGAGGTTGACCCGGCGGCACCCGGTGGCCAGCGCCCGCTCGAGGGTGTCGCCGTCGCGGATGCCGCCGCTCATCTCGACCTTGATGTCGAGCGTGCGGACGATGGACGCGAGGAGCTCGGCGTTGGAACCGCGCCCGAAGGCGGCGTCGAGGTCGACGAGGTGGAGCCACTCCGCGCCCTGCTCCTGCCACGCGAGCGCCGCGTCGAGGGGGTCCCCGAACTCACCGCCGGTGCCGGCGACACCCTGGACGAGCTGGACGGCACGGCCCCCGGCGACGTCGACGGCGGGCAGGAGCTCCAGGCGGGGCTGCTCGGTCACGGTGTGCTCCACGGTCGTCGTCGCGTCGGGTGCTCAGGCGGCTGCCCTGGCGACCGTCTGGGCACCCACGCCGGTTCTGGTCGGGCACCAGTCTGCCTGCCTCGCCGGCGAGCCCACGCCCCGGCCCCCCCGGGGTCAGAGGGACCGGACCCAGTTGCGCAGGAGTGCCAGGCCCGCGTCGCCGCTCTTCTCGGGGTGGAACTGGGTGGCCGCCAGCGGTCCGTTCTCGACGGCAGCGACGAAGCGCTCGCCGTGGGTCGCCCACGTCACCCGTGGCTCGACGGCGGCGAAGGGGCCGTCGGGCGGGAGGAGGTCCCACGTGTGGGCGGCGTACGAGTGGACGAAGTAGAACCGCTCGTGCTCGACGCCGGCGAAGAGCACGGTGCGCTCGGGGGCCTCGACCGTCGACCAGCCCATGTGCGGCACGACCGGGGCGAGCAGTCGCGAGACGGTGCCCGGCCACTCCCCCACGCCCTCGACCGGCGCCTCGCTCGGCTCGGTGGAGCCCTCGAACATCACCTGCATCCCGACGCACACGCCGAGCACGGGCCGCCCGCCCGCGAGGCGCTGGTCGATGATCCGCGGCCCGTCGGCCGTGGCGAGGCCGGCCATGCAGGCGTGGAAGTTGCCGACGCCGGGGACGAAGAGCCCGTCGGCGGCGAGCGCGGCCTCGCGGTCGCCGGTCAGGGTGACGTCGGCCCCGACGTGCTCGAGGGCCCGCACGGCGCTGCGGATGTTGCCGCTGCCGTAGTCGAGGACGACGACGCCCGGGCTCATCGTCGGCCTCCCCCGTCGGGCCCGGGCCGCGGCCCGCCGGAGGTCTCGGCGCGGTGGGCGGCCTCCTCGGCCACGAGCCGGTCGAAGGCCACGACCGCACGCGTCGACGGCTCGACGTCGCTCGCCCCCTCGCAGTCACCCCGCACGAGCAGGTCGCGCCCGGGCAGGCCGAGCAGCCCGAGCACCGTGACGAGGAGGTCGACGGGCGTGCCCGTGCCGCTGCGCAGGACGTCGGCGAGCGCCTCCTCGCGCACCCGCCCCGACGCCCCGGCGGCGGCGAGGAGCATGGGCAGGCGCAGCGGGGTGAGCTGCGGCGTGGGCACGACGCCCCGCCGGGGCTCCCACACGAGCCAGTGCACGTGCGACCGGATGCCGTGCGGCTGCACCGTGAGCGCCGCGCGGCCGTGGATGTCGAAGAGCCCGATCGCCGGTCGGGCGCGCCGCGGTGCGGGGCGGGCGGCGAGGACCTCGAGCCCGACGTCGTGGGGTGCCGCACTGCGGGCCCGCTCCTCGGCGAGCGTGATGCCGGTCCACGTCCCGAGCGGGGCGACCGTCACCGGGACGAGCCCCCGCCGCAGCCACCGCGTCAGCGCGCCCGGCGGCCGGCGCACGAGGACGAGCCCGTGACCGGCTCCCGACCGCAGCTGCTCGGCCACGGGCTAGAGCGCACCCTTGGCGCTCGGGATCCCCTCGACGCGGGGGTCCCTGGCGACGGCCGCGCGCAGGGCACGGGCGAGCGCCTTGAACTGCGCCTCGACGACGTGGTGCGGGTCGCGGCCCGCGAGCACCCGCACGTGGAGCGCGAGCTGGGCGTGGAAGGCGAAGGACTCGAGGACGTGCCGGGTCAGCGACCCGACGTAGTGTCCGCCGATGACGACGTACTGCTGGCCCTCGGGCTCCCCCTCGTGGACGCAGTACGGGCGACCGGCGACGTCGACGACGGCCTGGACGAGGGCCTCGTCGAGCGGGACCGTCGCGTCGCCGAAGCGGGCGATGCCGCTCTTGTCGCCGAGGGCCTCGCGGACGGCCTGGCCGAGCACGATGGCGACGTCCTCGACGGTGTGGTGTGCGTCGACGTGGGTGTCGCCCTCGGCCCGGACCGTGAGGTCGATGAGGGAGTGCTTCGCGAGCGAGAGCAGCATGTGGTCGTAGAAGGGCACGCCCGTGCTGACCTCGCCGCGGCCGCTGCCGTCGAGGTCGACGCTCACCTCGACGGTGCTCTCGGAGGTGCCCCGGCGCACCGTGGCGGTGCGGGGGGCTGCGGCGCTGTTCACGGTGCTGCTCCTGTGCGGTGCGTGGGGACGAGGTCGGTGATGGCGTCGAGGAACCGGGTGGTCTCCTGCGGGGTGCCGGCCGTGACACGAAGATAGTGGGGGATGCCGACGTCGCGGACGAGGACGCCCCGCTCGAGCAGCGCCGACCACGTCCCGTGCGCGTCGGCGAGGCCACCGAAGAGCACGAAGTTGGCGTCGCTCGGCACGGGGTCGAGGCCGATCGCCGCGAGCCCCTCGACGAGCCGGTCGCGCTGCTCCTTGATGGCCCCGACGGTCTCGAGCATGAGGTCGGCGTGTCGCAGGGCCGCGAGGGCGACCGCCTGGGTCTGGGTGGAGAGGTGGTACGGCATCCGGACGAGTCGGAGGGCGTCGACGAGAGCCGGGTCGGCGGCGAGGTAGCCCACCCGACCGCCGGCGAGCGCGAACGCCTTGCTCATCGTGCGGGTCACGACGAGCCGTGGGCGGCCCGCCAGCAGCGTCAGCGCGCTCGGCGTGCCCGGCCGGGCGAACTCCGCATAGGCCTCGTCGACGACGACGAGCGCGGTCGGGGCGGCGTCGTGCACGGCCTCGACGACCGCGAGGTCGAGCGCCGTGCCCGTCGGGTTGTTCGGCGAGCAGAGGAAGACGACGTCGGGCCGGTGGTCGCGCACCTGCGCGACGGCGGATGCCGGGTCGAGGTCGAACGCTCCCGCGCCCGGCACCCCGCGCATCCCGTCGACCCACGTCGTGCCCGTCGTCGTCGTGATGATCGGGTGCATCGAGTACGCGGGGGTGAAGCCGAGGGCGGTGCGTCCCGGCCCCCCGAACGCCTGGAGGAGGTGGAGGAGCACCTCGTTCGAGCCGTTGCCGGCCCACACCTCGTCCGGCGTGACCATCGTGGCGCCCCGCGACAGGTAGCCGGCAAGGGCCTCGCGCAGCGCGGTGAACTCCCGGTCGGGGTAGCGGTTGAGCCCGGCGGCGGCGGCGGCCACCGCCTCGGTCATCGCGGACACGACGACGTCGGGCACCGCGTACGAGTTCTCGTTCGTGTTCAGGGCCACGGGCACGTCGAGCTGCGGCGCGCCGTAGGCGGTGCGTCCGCGCAGGTCCGGGCGCAGCATGGACTCGACGGCCGAGCGGGCGTCCATCCTCAGCCGAGCGGGTCGAGGTCGGGGTGCCGGGCCAGCACGGCCTCACCGTGGGCCGGGAGGTCCTCGGCGCGGGCGAGGGTGACGACGTGCCCGCCGACCTCGTGCAGCGCCTCCCGGGAGTAGGTGACGACGTGGATGCCGCGCAGGAAGCTCTGCACCGACAGCCCGCTGCTGTGGCACGCGCACCCGCCGGTGGGCAGGACGTGGTTGGACCCGGCGGCGTAGTCGCCGAGGCTCACCGGAGACCAGGTGCCGACGAAGACCGCGCCGGCATTGCGGACCCGGGAGGCGACGGCCGCGGCATCCCGGGTCAGGATCTCGAGGTGCTCGGCGGCGTACGCGTTGACGAGGTCGAGGCCGGCATCGAGGTCGTCGACGAGGACGATCGCCGACTGGGTGCCGGCGAGGGCGGTGCCCACCCGCTCGGCGTGCTTCGTCGCGGCGACCCGGCGCACGAGGGCCGCCTCGACGGCATCCGCGAGCTCGGTGGAGTCGGTGACGAGCACGGCGGCGGCCAGGGGGTCGTGCTCGGCCTGCGAGACGAGGTCGGAGGCGACGTGCTCGGCATCCGCGCTGTCGTCGGCGAGGACGGCGATCTCGGTGGGGCCGGCCTCGGCGTCGATACCGATGAGCCCCTTGAGGAGGCGCTTGGCGGCGGCGACGTAGACGTTGCCGGGACCGGTGACCAGGCTCACCGGGTCGCAGACGTCGGCACCGTCGTCGATCCCGTGGGCGAAGGCGGCGACGGCCTGGGCGCCGCCCATGGCCCACACCTCGTCGACGCCGAGGAGCGCGCACGCGGCGAGGATCGTCGGGTGCGGCCAGCCGCCGTGGTCGGCCTGCGGCGGGCTGGCGACGGCCAGGCTCGGGACGCCGGCGAGCTGCGCCGGGACGACGTTCATGACGACGCTGCTCGGGTAGACCGCGAGGCCGCCGGGCACGTAGAGGCCCACCCGGTCGACCGGGACCCACCGCTCGGTGACCGTTCCGCGGGACGTGACGTGGGTCGTCGTGTCGGTGCGGCGCTGGTCGGCGTGCACGAGCCGGGCCCGGCGGATCGACTCCTCGAGGGCGGCCCGCACGGCGGGGTCGAGGGCGTCGAGGGCCCCGGTGACGACGGTGGCCGGGACCCGCAGGCTCGGCGGGCGGATGCCGTCGAACCGCTCGGCGGCGTCGTAGAGGGCCGCGGCGCCCCGGGCGCGCACGTCGTCGACGATCGGGCGCACGGCATCCAGCGCGGCCTCGACGTCGAACTCGGCGCGCGGCAGGGCGGCCTTGAGCTCGCGGAGCGTGAGGTGCCGGCCCCGCAGGTCGAGCCGCCCGATGACGCGGGTCGTGGGCGCGGAGGGGCTGCCGGTGGTGCCGGTGGACATGCGCCAAGTCTAGGTTTCGACGCCCGCCGCACCGAACGGCGTCCACCGGCGGGTCAGGCGTCGTAGAACTCGACCTCGTGGGCGGCGCGGGCCCGGCGGGCCACCCGGCGGTAGCGCTCGGCGAGCTCCTGGCCCGAGCCGCCGGGCAGGCCGAGGATCCGGGCGATGCCGTCGGCGTCGCGGGGGTCGGTCGGCACGGAGTCCAGGGCCTTGGCCCGGAAGAGCACCCCGGCGTTGCGCATCGACGACGCGAGGCGCCAGGCCGCGGCGAGGTCGGCCGCGTGGCCGGCGTCGACGAGGCCGAGCCGCTCGGCCGCCGCGAGCGCCTCCATCGTCGAGGGCGTGCGCAGCTCGGGGTGCGCGTGGGCGTGCCGCAGCTGGACGAGCTGCACGACCCACTCGACGTCGGACAGCCCCCCGTGGCCGAGCTTGAAGTGCGTCTTGCGGTCGGCGCCGCGGGGCAGGCGCTCGGCCTCCATCCGGGCCTTGAGCGTGCGGATCTCGCGCACCTGGCCGGCATCGAGCCCGCCGGCGGGCCATCGCAGCGGCGCGACGAGCTCGAGGAACCGATCGGCGAGGCCGGCGTCGCCCGCCACGGGCGTCGCACGCAGCAGCGCCTGCGCCTCCCAGACGAGCGACCAGCGGGAGTAGTACTCGCGGTACGACCCGAGGGAGCGTACGAGGGGTCCGCTCTTGCCCTCGGGTCGCAGGGTGGCGTCGACGTCGAGGTTGGGGTCGGGGCCGCGCAGCCCCAACAGCCGGATGAGCTCCTTGACGACCTCGAGCGCCTGCGCCTGGGCCTCCCCCTCGTCGGCGCCCTCGAGCGGCTCGTGGACGAACAGCACGTCGGCGTCGGAGCCGTAGCCCTGCTCCCCCCCACCGAGGCGCCCCATCCCGACGACGAGCACCCGGGTGAGCGCCGGCCCGCCGGTGCGCTGCTCGAGGTCGCGCAGGCACACCTCGAGGGTCACCTCGAGGAGCGCGGCGGTGAGGTCGGTCATCGCGGCGCCGAGGGCGTCGAGGGTGAGCGCACCGGTGAGGTCCGCGACCGCGACCCGGAACAGCTCGGACCGGCGGATCGTGCGGGCGGCCAGCACCGCCGACTCGGCGTCATCCTTGCGCCCGGCCGCCGACCGCATCCGGCGCAGCACGTCCTCGCGCTCGCGCGGCTGGAGCCCGGAGGCGTCGCCGAGGAACTGGACGCACTCGGGCGCCTGCTCGAGCAGGTCCGCCGCGAACCGGCTGCGGGCGAGGGTGTGCGCGAGCCGCTCGGCGGCCGACCCCTCGTCACGCAGCAGCCGGAGGTACCAGTGCGTCGAGCCGAGCTCGTCGCTGATCCGGCGGAAGGCGAGCAGGCCGGCATCCGGGTCGGCCTCGTCGGCGAACCAGCCGAGCATGACGGGCAGGAGCTGGCGCTGGATCGCGGCTCGCCGGCTGATGCCCTCGGTGAGCGCCTCCAGGTGGCGCAGCGCGCCTCTGGGGTCGCGGAACCCCAACGCGGACAGGCGTTCCCGCGCGGCCTCGGGGGTGAGTCGCACGTCGGAGTCGGACAGCCTCGCCACGGCCGACAGCAGGGGGTGGTAGAAGATCCGCTCGTGGAGGCGGCGCACGTCGCGCTGCTGCGCCCGCCACTGGGTGACGACGGCCTCGGCCGGCGAGGAGCGGTGCCCGAGGGCGCGCCCGAGCCGGCGCAGGTCGCGGTCGGCCGTCGGCATGAGGTGGGTTCGGCGCAGCCGGAAGAGCTGGATACGGTGCTCGAGGGTACGGAGCAGCCGGTATGCCGTCGCGAGCGTCGCGGCGTCCTCGCGCCCGACGTAGCCGCCGGCGGACAGGGCCGCGAGGCCGTCGAGCGTCGTGCCGGTGCGCAGCGTCTCGTCGGCGCGCCCGTGCACGAGCTGGAGCAGCTGCACCGAGAACTCGACGTCGCGCAACCCCCCGGCCCCGAGCTTGAGCTGGCGGCCGGCCTCGGCGGAGGGGATGTGCTGCTCGACCCGACGGCGCATCGCCTGGACGTCGTCGACGAAGTTCTCGCGGGTCGACGCCTGCCAGACCATCGGCTGCACCGCCTCGCAGTAGGCGCGACCGACCTCGGTGTCCCCGGCGACGGGGCGCGCCTTGAGCAGCGCCTGGAACTCCCACGTCTTGGCCCACCGCTCGTAGTAGGACAGGTGGCTCGCGACGGTGCGCACGAGGGGGCCGTTCTTGCCCTCCGGGCGCAGGGCGGGGTCGACCTGCCAGAGCGCACCGGTGGCCGTCGACGCGGAGCAGATCCGCATGAGGCGGGTCGCGAGGTCGGTCGCGACGGCGGTCGACTCGGCCTCGTCGACCCCGTCCGCGGGCTCCGCGACGAAGATGACGTCGACGTCGGAGATGTAGTTGAGCTCGCGTCCCCCCGTCTTGCCCATCGCGACGACCGCGAGCCGGGTGCGCCCGGCATCCGGGCCGACCTCGGACCGGGCGATGGCCAGGGCCGCCTCGAGCGCGGCCTGCGCGAGGTCGGCGAGCGCGGCCGCGGTGTCGGGCAGGGTGGCGAGCGGGTCGGGCGAGGTGAGGTCGAGAGCGGCGATGCCGAGCAGCTGCTCGCGGTAGGCGGTGCGGAGCACGTCGACCGCCGTGGCGTCCGGCAGGCCGCTCACGGCGTCGACGAGCCGCCGGACCCGCTCGTCGACGGTGAGCGGCTCGGCCCGCGTCACCGCCGTCCAGTGGTGCGGGTGGGCGCACAGGTGGTCGCCGAGGGCTGCCGAGCTGCCGAGCACCGCGAGGAGGAGGTCCCGGGGACGCCCGGGCGAGGCGAGCGCCTCGGTGACCGGGCCGAGCAGCCCGGGGTCGCGGCCGGCCGACTCCATGAACCGGACGAGCCCGAGAAGGGCGCCGTCGGGGTCCGGGACCGAGGCGAGCGCCTCGGCGAGCCCCTGGTCCTCGATGTGCTCGCGCGAGCGGATGAGGTCGGCGACGGCGGGCTCCTGCAGGAGGACGTACGCGCGCGCCGGGTCGTCGAACCCCAGCCGCGCGATGGCGACGGGGATCGAGCCGGGACCGCGAGCGTTCACGGGCTCGTCAGAGGCGCAGGAGGTAGCGGTCGAGCTCGAAGGCGCTCACCTGGTTGCGGTAGTCGTTCCACTCGGCCCGCTTGTTGCGCAGGAAGAACTCGAAGGTGTGCTCCCCGAGGGTCTCCGCGACGAGCTCGCTGCCCTCCATGACCGTGATCGCGTCGCTGAGGCTCGCCGGGAGCGGCTTGATGCCCATCGCCCGGCGCTCGGCGTCGGTGAGGCTCCACACGTCGTCCTCGGTCTCGGGCGGCAGCTCGTAGCCCTCCTCGATGCCCTTGAGCCCCGCGGACAGGAGCACCGCGAAGGCGAGGTAGGGGTTGCACGCCGAGTCGATGCTGCGCACCTCGACCCGGGTGCTGTTGCCCTTGCTCGGCTTGTACATCGGCACCCGCACGAGGGCGGAGCGGTTGTTGTGCCCCCACGTGAGGTGTGCCGGTGCCTCTCCCCCGCCCCACAGCCGCTTGTACGAGTTGACCCACTGGTTGGTGACCGCGGTGATCTCGGCCCCGTGCCGCAGCAGCCCGGCGATGAACTGCCGGCCGGTCCGCGAGAGCTGGTAGGGGGCGCCGGGCTCGTGGAAGGCGTTGGTGTCGCCCTCGAAGAGGGACAGGTGGGTGTGCATCCCCGACCCGGGGTGCTCGGCGAACGGCTTGGGCATGAACGACGCGACGATGCCCTGCTCGAGGGCGACCTCCTTGATGACCGCGCGGAAGGTCATGATGTTGTCGGCCGTCGACAGGGCGTCGGCGTAGCGCAGGTCGATCTCGTTCTGCCCCGGGGCGCCCTCGTGGTGGCTGAACTCCACCGAGATCCCCATCGTCTCGAGCATCGAGATCGCCGCCCGGCGGAAGTCGTGGCTGTTGCCGTGGGCCACGTGGTCGAAGTACCCGGACTGGTCGATCGGCTCGGGGCGGCGTCCGGGCTCCCACCCCTGCTTGAGGAGGAAGAACTCGATCTCGGGGTGGGTGTAGAAGGTGAACCCCTGGTCGGAGGCCTTCGTGAGCGCCCGCTGGAGCACGTGCCGGGGGTCGGCCATGCTCGGCGTGCCGTCGGGGAGGGTGAGGTCGCAGAACATCCGCGCCGTGCCCGGGCTCTCCCCCCGCCAGGGCAGCACCTGGAAGGTGCTCGGGTCGGGCTTGGCGAGCATGTCGGCCTCGTAGACCCGCGCGAACCCCTCGATGACCGAGCCGTCGAAGCCGATCCCCTCGGCGAAGGCGCCCTCGAGCTCGGCGGGGGCGATGGCCACGGACTTCAGGGTGCCGAGCACGTCGGTGAACCAGAGCCGGACGAACCGGATGTCGCGCTCTTCGATGGTGCGGAGGACGAACTCCTGCTGACGGTCCATGGGTCGAATCCTGCCGCACCGGTGTGTCGTGCGGGTACATCCGCCGTGCCCGCAGGCGTGGGGTGAGACGCCGGGCACGGCGGAGGGGCCCCGGCGCGTGCCGGGACCCCTCCTGGTGGTGCGGTGCGTCAGCTCGTCAGCGCTGTGCCGAGTTGTCCACCGCGACCCGGATCGACCCGTCGTCACCGGCGCCGGTCACCGTTGCGGTGACACCGACCCCCGCGACCTCGACGGAGTTCTGCGGGGCGTCCTCGTCCCAGTAGGCCAGCGGGTCGCTGTCGTCGAAGGACGGGATCGCGTCGCGTGCGCCGTCGGCGTCGTTGCAGGCGGCGACGGTGTCGGTGACCGTCTTCCCCTTGACCTTCGTGGCCACCTGCTTGTGGAGGCAGACCTCGCGCAGGGCGTCGAGCCCGAAGACGGCGTCGAACGGCTCGCGGCGGTTGCTCGGGCTCGTGCCGTCCGGGTAGGTCAGGGTGTCCGGCCGGGCGTCGACGGGCAGGGCGTAGCCCGACCGCGGGTGCTCACTGACGTTGTTGTCGGTGTAGCCCTGGTCGACGAGCCAGACGAGCATGCCCGGCTGGTACGAGAAGAACTCGACCCAGTCGGGGCGGGTGTAGGCCTCGCTGAACTGGTAGGGCCCGGACTCGAGGGTCTCGTCGAAGCCGACGTACTGCCGGTTCTCGATGAGGTAGTAGCGCTCGGCGTTCGTGACCTCGGTGCCGGTCGACACCTTCCAGCCGTCGGCGGTCCACACCGAGTCACCGCCCTCCGCGCCCTCGGTGTCGAGCACCGTGCGGCCGACCTTGGTCACGATGGAGTCGAGGAAGGCCCCGGCCTCGTTGACACCGCCGTCGGTGGCGTAGCGGAAGCGGAAGAGCACGTCGCCCTCCACGCCCGGCTTGAAGGACCATCGCTTGCCGGCCCACCTCGTGCCGGAGCCCGTGACCGGGCGGCCGACCTGGGTCCAGTTGGCCCCACCGTTCGTCGAGTACTCGGCGTAGAGGTAGTCGTACCCGGCCTCGATGTCGTACCAGAGGTCGGCGGTGACGAGCACCGAGTCACCGGCGCCGACGGGGACGGTGCGCGTCAGCGTCGTGTTGAGCCCATCGCCACGACCTGACCACCACGAGCGGTCACCCGCGGCGGGCGTCGTGTACACGTCGGTGCGCGTCGAGTTGGGGAGGTTGACCTTGACGGCCTGGTGCTGACCGTCGACGGTCCGCTCGGAGGGGCTGAGCGTGAACTCGCCCGACTTGCCGGCCTCGACCTCGACGTGGTCGAGCCAGCCGAGGAACAGCTTCTCCTCGGGGCCGAGGCCACCGGGCGTCGTGCCGATGCCGTCCCCGGCCGCCGCACCGTGCCCGAGCCACGACCCGGACGACATGAGCGTCCAGAAGGCGCTGCCGTTCTCGCCGCCGGCCGTGTCGTAGAAGTCGGGCAGGTCGAGGTCATGGCCGAACTCGTGGGCGAAGACGCCGAGGCCGCCGTTCTCCGGCTCGACGGTGTAGTCGCCGATCCAGATGCCGGAGTCACCGATCTGGGTCCCGCCGTAGAGGTTGTCGACGGTCTTGCCGTCCTGCGTCACCGTCGGGCCAGTGGTGCCGTAGTCGGTGGAGTTGACGTACCAGCGGTGCGACCAGATCGCGTCCTCGCCGCCGCCGGCCTCCTCGCCCTCGCCGGCGTGGACGGCCTGGAAGTGGTCGACGTAGCCGTCGGGCTCGTTGAACTTGCCGTCCTCGTCGAAGTCGTAGCGGTCCCACGTGTCCTGCTTCGCGAGGAAGTCCTTGACCTCGTCCTCGCTCTTGCCGCTGACCGCTTCCGCGTACCAGGCGTCCGCCGCGTCCGCGATGAAGGCCCACGATCCCCCGGCGTCCTCGACGGCGTTGTCGCCGTAGCTCGAGGCGTTGCCGGGCACCGTCACCCAGTCGGTCACGGCGTTCAGGGCGGTGTACTTCCCCCCGGACTGCGCGAGGTAGTAGTTCTTGAACGACTCGCCGTCGCCGTTGAACAGCTCCTCGTAGTGCGCCGTGCTGAAGTCCTCGACCCAGTAGGTGGAGTTGTCGACGGTGCGGTCGGGCTCAGGGATCGCGTTGTGCACCGGCCCCGGAGTCGTGCCGAACCGCCCCGACCCCTCGGTCCCGAACTCGGCGAGGATCGTGAAGACGCTGTCGGTGGTCGTCGCGTCGTCCGCCGCCGTCGGGAAGTACACCGACTCGGTCTCCCCCTCGGCGTTGGTCATCGTGACGGTCGAGCCGCCACCCTTCTGGGGCACGAGCTCGGCCTTGCCGTTGCGCAGCAGGGCGAGTGCCTTGGCGCGCTTCTGGGCCTGCTCGGCGGTCTTGGGTCCCGGGCGGTTGTCGGGACGCGGGGTGGCCTGCGACGCGCTCGGGCTCCCCTCGGACTGCTGTGCTTGCGCCGGTGCCGTGACGGCAAGGGCGCACGCCACCGCTGCGGCGCCGGTCAGGGCCGCGATGGTGCGTGGTCTCACTGGTCCTCCAGTTGCAGATGTCCGGCCCCGGTTCGGGGCCCGGGACAGGAAACCACGGACTGCGGCCCGAACCCCCGGTCCGCCACGCGGGGATTCTGCGCGGCTTTCCGGTCCGCACCGCCCGGCCGCTCGCCGAGCGGCGACGGGGCGTCCTGCGCACGGCATACGATCGGCCCATGACCGAGTCGTCGCCGACCACCCCCGAGGCCCCCGCCCCCGAGGGCACGGCGCCCTACGGCACCGGCGCCCAGGCCGCGCCCCAGCGGCGGGTGCGCATCCCGCACCTCATGCAGATGAAGGAGCGCGGCGAGAGGTGGGCGATGCTCACGGCATACGACATGTACACGGCCGAGATCTTCGACGAGGCCGGCATCCCGGTGCTCCTCGTCGGCGACAGCGCCGGCAACAACGTCTACGGGTTCGAGACGACCGTCCCCGTCACGGTCGACCACCTCGTGCCCCTGACCCGGGCCGTGACGAGCGCGGCGAAGCGGGCCATGGTCGTCGCCGACCTGCCGTTCGGCTCCTACCAGGCCAGCCCCCAGCAGGCCCTCGCGACGGCCACCCGGTTCATGAAGGAAGGGCTGGCGCACGCCGTCAAGCTCGAGGGCGGCGCACCCATGGTGCCGGAGGTCGAGCTGCTCGTGCGGGCCGGCATCCCCGTCATGGGGCACATCGGCTTCACGCCGCAGAGCGAGCACGTGCTCGGCGGCTACAAGGTGCAGGGCCGAGGCGCCGGCGCCGACCGGCTCATGGAGGACGCCCTCGCCCTCGAGGCCGCGGGCTGCTTCGCGATCGTCATGGAGATGGTGCCGGCGCCGGTCGCGGCCGGGGTCACCGAGGCGCTGCGCATCCCGACGATCGGCATCGGGGCCGGCCCGCACTGCGACGCCCAGGTGCTCGTGTGGCAGGACATGGCCGGCCTGCGCGGTGGACGGGCGCCACGCTTCGTCAAGAAGTACGCCGACCTGCGCACCGCGCTGCGCGACGCCGCCACCGCCTACGCCGTCGACGTCGCCGGCGGCTCGTTCCCGGCCCCCGAGCACTCCTTCGAGTCCTGACACGGCCCCGGCCGGAGAGCGTCGAACGAACATGTGGCCCATGGACACCCCCAACGCCCCGTCGCCGACGCGCTGGTCCGCGCTGCAGAGCGGCCCCGAGGCGGCCCACGCCTACCGCAAGCGCTTCCTCGACCTCGAGGCCTCGGGTGAGGACGTCCACGGCGAGGCCCGCTTCGTCACCCGGCTCACCCCACCGCCGTCCCGCGTGCTCGACGCCGGTTGCGGGTTCGGGCGGGTCGCCAGCGAGCTGACCCGCTTGGGGCACACCGCGATCGGCGTCGACGCGGACGAGCACCTCATCGAGCTCGCCCGCGAGGACCCGGACACCCGTTTCTTCGTCGCCGACCTGTCGACGCTCGCCCTGCGTACCGAGCAGGAGTTCCACTGCATCCTCATGGCCGGCAACGTCGTGCCGTACCTCGCCGACGGCACCCTGCCCGCTGTCCTGGACCGCCTCGCCGCCCACCTCGCGCCCGGTGGCTACCTGGTCGCGGGGTTCGGCCTCACCCCGGGCGCGCTGCCCGCGGAGGCAGCCGTCGTCGACCTGCGGATGTACGACCGGCTCGCCGAGGCCGCCGGGCTGTCGTTCATCGCGCGCTACGCGACGTGGGACAAGGGGCCGTTCGTGCCGGGTGCGACGTATGCCGTGTCGGTGCACCGCCGCACCGGCGGCTGATCCCGCTGGCCTCGGGCCGCGCACGCGGAGCGGGGGACCCGCTGGACCTCAGTCCTCCTGGCTCTCGGGGTCCCAGCTGCTGCCCTCGTCCCACTCCTTGTCCTCGCGGTCCCACCGCTCGGTGTTCTCCCGGGCGTGCTGGAGGGCGCTCGCCGCGGCCTCGTGGCTGTCGTAGGGACCCATGACGGTGGCGTCCTGGCTGCGGGTCTCGTCGGTCTCGACCTGGCCGGTCTCGACGTTGAACCAGTAGGGCATCGGTGTCCTCCTCGGTCGCGGCGGGGTGCCTAGACTCCACCGTATGCCGTTGACGTACGCATCCGTCGCTCCCGGTGCGGTCTCCCCCCGACGCCCCGTGCCGCCGTCCATCGCGCAGCCCGAGTACGTCGACCGTCCCACCCCGGAGCGCTACACCGGGCCCGAGGTCAAGGACGCCGAGACGATCGAGCGGATGCGGGTCGCCGGCCGCATCGCCGCCGACGCCATGGCCGCCGCGGCCGCCGTCATCGCGCCGGGGGTCACGACCGACGAGGTCGACCGGGTCGGCCACGAGTACCTCCTCGACCACGGCGCCTACCCCTCGACCCTCGGGTACAAGGGCTTCCCCAAGTCGCTGTGCACGTCGGTCAACGAGGTGGTCTGCCACGGCATCCCGGACAGCCGGCCGCTGGAGGACGGCGACATCGTCAACATCGACATCACCGCCTACATCGGCGGGGTCCACGGCGACACCGACGCGACGTTCCTCGTCGGCGACGTCGACGAGGAGTCCCGGCTGCTCGTCGAGCGCACCCACGAGGCGATGATGCGCGGCATCCGGGCCGCGGTGCCCGGGCGCGAGGTCAACGTCATCGGCCGGGTCATCGAGTCCTACGCGCGCCGGTTCGGCTACGGCGTCGTGCGGGACTTCACCGGGCACGGCATCGGCGCGGCGTTCCACAGCGGCCTCGTCATCCCCCACTACGACGCGGCCCCGGCGTACTCCACCGTCATCGAGGCCGGGATGACCTTCACCGTCGAACCGATGCTCAACCTCGGCACGCACGAGTGGGAGATGTGGGACGACGGGTGGACTGTCGTGACGAAGGACCGCCGACGGTCGGCACAGTTCGAGCACACGATCCTCGTGACCGACGACGGTCCGCAGATCCTCACCCAGGGAGACGCAGCATGAGCACAGGTAGGCCCCTCGGCATCGACGTCGGCGGCAGCGGCATCAAGGGCGCGCCCGTCGACCTCGACGCGGGCCGGTTCGCCCAGGAGCGGTTCAAGATCGAGACCCCTGAGGTGTCGACCCCCGAGGCGGTGTGCGACGTCATCGCCGAGATCGTCGACCGGTTCGACGACGTCCACGACGGCTCGCCGATCGGCGTGACGATCCCGGGGGTCGTGCAGCACGGCGTCGTGAAGACCGCGGCGAACATCCACCGGTCGTGGATCGACTGCGAGATCGAGAAGCTGCTCGAGGACCGCCTGCAGCACGACGTCGTCGTCGTCAACGACGCCGACGCCGCCGGGGTCGGTGAGCTGTACTACGGTGCGGCGCAGGGGCAGGACGGGCTCGTCATCATGACGACCCTCGGCACCGGCATCGGCACCGCGGTCATCAACCGGGGCGTGCTCGTGCCCAACTCCGAGCTCGGCCACCTCGAGATCGACGGCGTCGACGCCGAGACCGTGACCGCCAGCTCGGCCAAGACCCGCGAGGGCCTGAGCTACGAGGAGTGGGCCCCACGCCTGCAGCGCTACTACCGCCACCTCGAGGACCTCATGTGGCCCGACCTGCTCGTCGTCGGAGGGGGCATCTCGCGCAAGGCCGACAAGTTCCTCCCGCTGCTCGACCTGCGCACCCCGATCATCCCGGCCGTGCTCGAGAACTCCGCCGGGATCATCGGCGCCGCGGTGCTGGCGACGCGGACCCAGCAGGAGCGCGGTCGGCACCTGGACTGACCTGGCCGCCGTCGCCTCAGTCCCCCGCGCGGAACTCCACGGGGCCGGCGCCGGCGAGGTCGTGGATGCGGGTGCTCGCGGACCCGAGCCGCTCGGCCTGGCCCAGGTAGAGGTCGCGACCGCGGCGCTGGAGCAGTCCGTCGTGCACCGGGACGGCGTGCGGCGCGCCGAGCCGGCGCAGGAACGCCGTCATCTCCCGGCTGCGCTGCCACGGCGCCTGGAGCGGGAAGGCGAGCACGTCGACCGCGCCGGGCTCGGCGTCGAGGGCGTCGCCCGGGTGGAAGAAGGACGGCTCGCCGGCGGCATCGAGGCGAACGCCGACGTTCGTGATCCGCGGGAGCTCGTCGTGGATGAGCGCGTGCTGGTCCCCGACCGGGGTCACCGTGACGGCCCCGACCGTCGTCGCCGCTCCCCCGTGCTCGCGCGCCTCGACCCCGAGGCCGGCGAGCACCTCGACGCTCATGGGGTCGCACAGCACGAGCGCGTCGGGGTTGGCGCCGAGCAGCCCCGGGAGCCGCTCGGGGTCGAGGTGGTCGGGGTGCTGGTGGGTGACGAGCACCGCGTCGAGGTCGCGCAGCGACCCGAAGTCGTCGGCGAAGGTGCCCGGGTCGACGAGGACGCGGGTGTCCGCCATCTCGACGAGGAGGCAGGCGTGTCCGAGGTGGGTGATCCGCATGACCCCACGGTATGCCGGGTCGCGTCGCCTCGGGGGTCAGCCGACCGCCGGCTCCCTGCGGCCGCCTGTCCCCCCCGGTCCGCTCGCCCCCGGTCCGCTCGCCCCTGCACCCGCTCGAACGGCGGGGGCGATCGCGTCGACGACGTCGGCCGCGGCCCGCAGGTCGGCCGGCAGCACGGCGGTGCGTGGCGGCGGGGCGGGCAGGCCGAGGGCCCCCTCCCCCGCGAGGAGGACCGGGACGCGCCCGCCGAGCCGGCTCAGCGACGGCATCCGCGACTCGAAGGCCGAGCGCCGCACGCCGGCGATGACGCACGCGTCCGCGGAGAGGACGCGCACCGCCTCGGCGATGGCGGTCATGGGGGTGTTGGCGCCGAGGCTGACGACGCGCCACCGGCGGGCGCGCAGCATCGCCCCGAAGAGCTCGAGGGGCAGGTCGTGCAGCTCTCGGGGCGGGCAGGCGAGCACGACGGTGCGTGCCTCCTCCCCCTCCACCGGCACCCGGAGCTCGCCGAGCACCCCGCGGAACGTGCTCGACACGAAGTGCTCGTGCAGCACCCCCAGCTCGCCGCGCTCCCAGCTGTCGCCGACGTCGCGCAGGACGGGCATGACCACCTCGGCGACGGTGTCGTCGACCCCGTGGACGAGCAGGGACTGGAGGAGGACGTCGCGCACCGTCGCGCCGTCGAGGTCGCGGACCGCCGCCATGACCCTGCGCCGCGCGATGTCGTGCCCCTGGGCCATGGGCGTCCGCTCCGAGCCCCTGTCGACCACGGGACGACGCTACGTCACGGCGGGCCGTTCCGCCCCGGGATGGATGCCCCGAGGGGTGCGTGGTCGCTGTGATCCGGCAGACAGCGACGCGGTGCGGTGGCCGTGAGGCGAAAGACTGGGCGTGGAGCCACTCGGCTCTGGGTGGTCCTTGCGCTCGTCGTGTCCAGTCGGACGCCCTGCGCGCCGCGCTCGTCCCCGACATGCCGGCTGGGACGAGCTCGTCGGCGCCTTCCTCACAGCTGGGTGAGGGGACGAGCCGGGACCCTGGACGACTCACTCGCACGGCTCCGAGGCTGCTACTCCGCAGCCGGGGCGCGGGCGAAGGCCCAGTCGCTTTCCCAGTCGGGGGCGTACTGGGCGCCTTCGTTGCTGTTGCGGCCGAGGTCCAGGACTCGCTCGCAGGCCCCGTTGCGGGTCGAGCAGCGCACGAGGTAGCTGTGGTTGTCGACGGAGGCGTCGAAGAGCACAGTCTGGGTCGTCTCCCACCACACCATCCAGGTCCCGCGGTCGGTCCTGGCGTCCCACAGTCGCATCGAGGGGATGCCCTGGGGGAGCTGGAGGGTGACGATGTCGCCGGGCTGGTCCGACGGTCCGTTCGGGCGCACCCGCAGCTGGGTGCCACAGCAGCCGGCTGGGGAGTCTCCCGGGGCGGCTTCGGTGAAGACCTCACGCGTCCCGTCCGGGGACACGAATGCGCTCTCGAGACCCTTGAACGCGTCGAACTGGTTGAGCCTCTTGGTGGGGTCGTAGGTCAGGTCGGTCGGGGCGACGGTGTCGGCGCGCACGTCCCAGCGCGCAACTGGCGCCTTGCTCGCTTCGTCCAGAACGAGGCCGATCCCGGCTGCGTCGATACCAAGCAGGTCGATTCGACACAGGGAACCCTGCAGCGACGTGTTCCCCGGCACGGTTCGGGAAGCCAGAGGGGCGTTCGTCCCGGTGTCCCAGGTGACGAACCGCGTCGTCTCAGCGGTGGGGTGGTCCGCCCAGAACGCGATCCGGCCATCGGCGCTCAACCGTGGGCTTTGGTTCTCTGGGACGGGAAGGGGCGTGAGTTGGTCGCCGCGCACCAACATCCACTGCGGCGACCACGTGCCGCCCTCCTCGAACCTGCTGTCGTCCACGAAGCCTCCGACCAGGACGGTCTCACCGGCGGCCTCGAGCACCACGGAGGCGTAAGGCGCCGGGACCTGTACTCCGCGCGCGTGCAGCACGCCGTCGTGCCAGTACGGGGACAGCGGCGGCTCCCCGACCGGAAGGTCGTCCATCCACGCCTGCAGTCCGGGCCCGGCCGGGAAGCCAGGTTCCTGCGGCCGCTCCCCGTCGATCCCCTTGTCCACGCAGCGGGAGGGATCCCTCAGGTCGGCTCGGAAAAGCTCACCGGTTGGCTCCGGTGCCACTGGCGGTGCCGTGGTGTCACGGCCGCCAGTGAGCAGAGGGATGCCGGCGAGGGCGAGCGTGAGGAGAGCGGCGGCTGCGGTGGCAGCGAGGGTGCGCCGCCGGCTGGCGTGCGCCCGGGAGCGGATGCCGTCGAGGGTGACGTCGGGCGGGTCGACCTGCTCGGCCACGTGGCGGAGGGTCTGGGACAGCTGCTGATCCAGGTTCATGGCGCGGCCTCCCGAGCTGGTGCCGGCGCGACGCCCGGCTCGGCGAGCAGCACGGCCAGCCGCCGCGCGGCGGCGTGGGCGTGGCTCTTGACGGTGCCCGGCGCCATGTCCAGGGCGGCGGCGATCTCCGCCTCGCTGAGGTCCTCGTAGTGCTTCAACACCACCACCGCACGTTGCCTCGGGGGCAGCGCCAGCACAGCAGCCCAGACCCGCTCGTGTTCGCCGACGTCCTCGAGCCGACCGTCCCACGGGCGGTCGTCGCGCACGAGCACGGGCCACTCGTGCGAGGAGCGGCGGCGCCACCACGACGTGGCCTGGTTGACCAGGATCTTGCGGGTGTAAGCGACCGGGTGGTCCGTCGCCTCGACCAGGGCCCAGCGCTGGTAGACCCGCACCAGCGAGTCCTGGAGAAGGTCCTCGGCGCGCTGGTAGTCACCGGTGATCAGGTAGGCGGTGCGGAACAAGGTGGCGCTGTGCTCGGCGACGAACGCGGTGAACGCCTCCTCGTCGCTGCGTCGCATCTCGCCTCCTTCGTCGCAGGCGGGCCCAAGAAGGTCGCCTACCCACTGAACGCCACGACGGAGGACCCTGGTTCAGTCGACGGGCAGCCCAGTTGCCAGAGGTTTGAATCGGGATCCACGCCAGACGCCACGCACGAGCGTCCCATGTCCGCCGCGTGGGCGACATGGGGGCTGCCAGACGGACTGACGAGGATGTCACCCCTCTCGGCCGTGACACCGTCATGGTGGGCGGACACCTCAGGGAACCCGAGGATGGGACGACGCCGACGCCGCAGCGGGGACTCGTCCGGGGCAACCGGCTCCGACCGCTCAGCGGAACGGCGAGTACTGGCACGGGCGCGAGCTGGTGGGACCCGACAGACTCGTCCTTCCGCGACTGGATGCGCAACCGGGCATTCGCCCGCGCCCCTCGTCGCAGTGGATCGGCGTTTCGCAGTTCAGGCCCGGTGTCGTGGACGAGTCGGGCTGTAGGCCGGGTTCTGTCCCGCGCCGCCGTCGCCGGCCGCACGGTGACGGTCATCCATCTCGGGTGGCCGTTGCCGACCACCTCCAGCGCCCTACCCGCGTGCTCGGGCGGGCCGCCCTCGAACGCACGCTGTCTGGGCTTGCTCCGGATGGGGTTTACCGAGCCGACCTGGTCACCCAGGCCGCTGGTGGTCTCTTACACCACCGTTTCACCCTTGCTCCCCCGCCGGCTCGCGCCGGTGGAGGGGCGGTCTGTTCTCTGTGGCACTGTCCCGCGGGTCGCCCCGGGTGGCTGTTGGCCACCATCCTGCCCTTCGGAGCCCGGACCTTCCTCGGCGGTGGTTGCCCACCGACGCGACCGTCCGCCCGACTCGTCCTCCGCCAGTCTACGGGCCGGCGTGAGTCGTGGCCTCGACGAGGCTGAAGGCGAGCGCCCCCGCCCGCACGTCGGCCCGGTCGAGGCGCACCCGGACCCGGGCACCGAGCCCCACCCGGCGGCCGGTCGCACGGGTCACGACGGGCAGGTCGAGGAGCTGCACGTCGAGACCGCGCTCGGTGTGGTCGAGCACGATGGCGTCGAACGACTCGCCCTCGCGGCCGTGGAGCACCGCGGCCTCGGTCGCGTCGGCGCACGCGCGCTCGGCGGCCCGGGCCCGTCCGTCGGAGGTCCGCATGAGCTCGGCGAGGTCCGGCAGCGCGGCGCGCACGGCATCCGGCACGTCGGCGTCGCGGCAGGCCGCCTCGCACACGACGAGGCCGAAGCGGTCGACGAGGCGGCGCAGCGGCGCGGTGACGTGGGCGTAGGGAGCGGCGACGGCCGCGTGCTCACGCTCGGCCGGGGCTTCGCCGTCGAACGCGGTGTAGCCGGCCCCGCGGAAGAGCGAGGTCGCCTCGTGGATGAGGGCCAGGTGCCGGGGGTTGGTGCGGTCCAGGCCCCGCACGAGGTCGCCGTAGGGCACGTCGGCCGGCCAGTCGACCCCGAGGCCCTTCGCGGCCCGCCGGAACCGGGCCACCGCCTCGGCGGTCGGCCGGGGCATGGTGCGCAGCACGCCGACCCCGGCCTGGACCATCATCGCCGCCGCGGCCATCCCGGTGAGCAGCGAGACCTGGGCGTTCCACTCCTCGGCCGGCACCGGGGGACGGAACTCGAGGGTGAACCCGCCGCCCTCGCGCTCGCTGACCTGCTGCTCGGGCATCGGCAGGCTCGCCCCGCCCCGGGCCCGCTCCTGCTCGATGCGTCGCTCCCCGATCTCGCGGAGCAGGAGGAACCGCTCGTCGCCGGTCCCCGCGTCGACGGCAGCCTGGACGTGGGCGTAGTCGAGCCGCTCGACGCTGCGCACCATGGCGCGGTGCACCTGCGCGTCGACGAGGTCGCCGGACCCGTCGAGGCGCAGGTCCCAGACGAAGGCCGGGCGCACGGCATCCGGGAGCAGGCTGGCGGCCGCCTCGGACAGCACCTCGGGGTGGAGCGGCACCCGCACGTCCGGGCAGTAGACCGTCTGGCCGCGCTCCCGGGTGACGCGGTCGAGGTCGCCGCCCGGCACGACGAACGCCGGCACGTCGGCGATCGCGTAGCGGATGCGGTGGCCGTCGCCGTCGCGCTCGAGGTGCATCGCCTGGTCGAGGTCCATCGAGCCGGGCGGGTCGACGGTGAAGAACGGCAGGTCGGTCTCGTCGCGCGTCGGCAGGCCCGAGGGCTCGGCGGCGACCCGGGCCGCCTCGGCGAGCGCGTCGGCCGGGTAGTCGAGGGAGAGGTCGAGCTCGGCGCGCACCGCCGCGAAGCGGTCGCGCAGCGCGGCGAGGACGCCGTCGGGGATGTCGGCGCCGGTCGGGGCGAGGCGGACGCGGGGGTGTGGCATGCCGCCCAACCTAACCGCCGTAGGCTGCCCCGGTGCTCATCCTGCTCCCGCCGTCGGAGTCGAAGTCGAACCGGCGCCGGGGTGGGCCGGCCGACCCGGCGACGTGGTCCTTCCCCGAGCTGGCCCCCACCCGGGCCAGGGTCGCCGAGGCCCTCGCCGAGGTGAGCCGCTCCCCCGACGCGCCGGCCCTGCTCGGGGTGTCGGCCCTCCTGCTCGACGAGGTCGCCCGCAACCTCGTCCTCGGCACCGCGCCCGCGACGCCCGCCGCCGAGGTCTACACCGGCGTGCTCTACGACGCGCTCGGCCTGTCCTCCCTCGACACCGCGGCGCGCCGGCGAGCCAACCGGTGGGTCGTCGTCGTGTCGGCCCTGTACGGCGCCGTGCGGCCGCGCGACCGGATCACGGCGTACCGGCTGTCGATGGGGGCGACGTTGCCCGGGCTCGGCCCGCTCGCCCCGCTGTGGCGTCCCGCCCTGGACGAGGTGCTCCCGGATGCCGTGGCCCGCGGGGTCGTCGTCGACTGCCGTTCGGCGGCGTACGCCGCGGCGTGGCGGCCGGGCGCGGACCTCGCCGCACGCTGGGTGCAGGTCCGGGTGCCGGGTGCGAGCCACTTCGCCAAGCACACCCGCGGCCTCGTGGCACGTCACCTGTGCGTCGAGGGCGCCGACCCGCGGTCGGTGCCGGCCCTCGCAGACGTCGTGGCCCGTGGCTTCGACGTGCGGCTGCACGAGCCGGCCGGTCCGCGGGCACCGTGGGTGCTCGACGTCGCGGCGCCCTGAGCCGCCCGGATGGCGTCGGGTGACCCGAGAAAGCCCGCGGGTGTGACGCGGGTCACGGTTCGACAGCGCGGTGGGCGGGGCGCGGTCCGACGTTGGGTCCGGGTGAACACCGTCCTCGATCGGAGCCCCATGCGCCCTCTCACCGACCTCGCCCGCCTCTCCCAGCGCCGGCTGGGGGCCGCCCTGCGCTCGAGGGTGGCCGGTGACGACGCCGCGGACCGGGCGCGCGTCATCTGGGGCCGACCCGGTGAGCGGTGGTTCACCCCGGCCGACCCGGTGTGGCGCGTCCACGCCGACGCCGCCATGTTCCCCGGCGGGGTCGCGGCCCTGCTGCTGCAGTCCCTCCACCCGTCGGCGATGGCCGGGGTCGCCGGGCACAGCGGCTACCGGGGGGACCCGTGGGGCCGCCTCCAGCGCACCTCGCACTTCCTCGCGACGACGACCTTCGGCACCGTCGCCGACGCCGAGGTGGCGATCGCGAGGGTCCGCGCCATCCACGAACGGGTCCGGGGCACCGACGCGCAGGGACGGGCCTACCGGGCCAGCGACCCGCGGCTGCTGTCGTGGGTGCACGTCGCCGAGGCGTACTCGTTCCTCACGGCCCACCAGCGCTACTCCCCCGAGCCGCTGACCGCCGCCGAAGCCGACACGTACGTCGAGCAGGCCGCCGTCGTGGCGCGCCGCCTCGGCGCCACCGAGGTGCCGACGACGGTCGCAGGGCTCGACGCCGCGCTCACCGCCTTCCGCCCGGAGCTCGAGGCGACCGACGCCGCCCGGGATGCCGCGCGCTTCCTCCTGCTCGACCCGCCCCTGCCGTGGGCGGCCCGCCCGGGCTACGGCCTCATCGCGACGGGTGGCGTGGCCGTGCTCCCGGCCTGGGCCCGCCGCACCCTCGACCTCCCGCTCGCCGGGCCGCTCGGCCCGGTGGCCGGGGGCATCGGCCGGCTCGGGACCGGGGCCGTGCGGTGGGCGATGGCGGGTGTCGCCGAGGAGCGTCAGCTCGTGGCCGAGGGGTCCTCGGCCACGGGATCCTGAGCCGACCGGTCGGTGACGAGCCGCTCGATGCGCTCGAGGGTGCGCTCCATGTTGCCGCGGGTCGTGCCGGTCATCGTCAGCTTGACGACCGGCTTGCTCGTGAGCCGCTCCCTGCTCAGGTCCCACGACTCGGTGACGAGCGTGCCCCCCTCGACCGGCTCGAGCACGTAGCGCCAGATCCGCCCGCCGAGCAGCGCGCCGACCGGGCCGCTCGCGGTCGTCTGCCACGCGATGCGGCGGTTCTCCTCGAGCTCGACGACGGTGTTGCGCGTGGAGTAGGCGACGCCGAGGTGCATGTCCATCCCGAAGCGGTCGCCGAGCGCGAGGCGGCGCCCCCCGCTGCGGGCACCGCGCACGCTGCCGCTGCCGTCGATCTCGGCGTGCCCCGCGGGGTCGACGAGGAGCTCGAAGATGGGCTCGGGCGGGGCGGGGATGAGCCGCTGGACGGACAGGACGTCACTCATGCTCGCGACGCTAACAGGCGGGCCGGCCCCGCACGGCGTCGGCCTGCTCGAGCGCGGCGTCGAGGTCGGCGACGAGGTCGCGCACGTCCTCGAGCCCGACCGACACCCGGATCGTGCCGTCGGTGATGCCCACCGCCGCCCTGGCCTGCGGCTCGAGACGCCGGTGGGTCGTCGTCGCGGGGTGGGTCGTCAGCGACTTCGCGTCGCCGAGGTTGTTCGAGATGTCGACGAGGGTGAGGGCGTCGAGGAACGCGAACGCGGCCTCCTTGCCCCCCGCGACGTCGAAGGTGACGACGGTTCCGGCACCGCCGTCGAGCTGGCGCAGGGCGAGCTCGTGCTGGGGGTGGCTCGGCAGGTGGGGGTAGAGCACGCGAGTGATGCCGCGGCCGGCGTGCTGCCACTCCTCGAGCACGCGCGCCACGGTGAGCGCCGACTCGGCCATCCGGCGCACCCGCAGGTCGAGCGTCTCCAGCCCCTTGGCAAGCACCCACGCGTTGAACGGGGACATCGCCGGCCCGGTGTGGCGCATGAGGTTCTTGACCGGGCCCTCGACGAACTCGCGCGGCCCGAGCACGGCGCCGCCGAGCGCCCGGCCCTGGCCGTCGATGTGCTTCGTCGCGGAGTAGACGACGACGTCGGCCCCGTGGTCGAGCGGGTGCGAGAACACCGGGGTGCCGAAGACGTTGTCGACGACGACCGTCGCCCCCGCGGCATGGGCCAGCTCGGACACGGCGGCGATGTCGACGAGCTCCTGCATCGGGTTGCTCGGCGTCTCGAAGAACACCGCGGTCGTCGGCACCGACAGCGCCTCGCGCCACTGGTCGAGGTCGGCGCCGTCGACGAACACCGTCTCCACCCCCCACCGCGGCAGGATCTCGTCGAGGATGACGAAGCACGAGCCGAACAGCGCCCGGCTCGAGACGACCCGGTCACCGGCGCCGCAGAGCGCGGCCATCGTGGTGAACACCGCGGCCATCCCGGATGCCGTCGCGAAGCAGGCCTGCGCCCCCTCGAGCAGGCGCAGCCGCTCCTCGAACATCGCGACCGTCGGGTTGCCGTACCGGCTGTAGATGTAGTGCTCGACCTCGTCCTTGAAGGCCGCCTCGGCCTGCTCGGCGGACTCGTAGACGAACCCGGACGTGAGGTAGAGCGCCTCGGAGGTCTCGTCGAAGCCGCTGCGGGTCAGGCCACCGCGCACGGCCCGGGTCTGCGGGTGCCACGGCCCGGCATCCGGGCTCATCCCTGGCGCCACGGGAGGCCGGCGTTCTTCCACCCGGCCACGCTGCGGTGCCCCAGGGCGTCGTGCGCCCCCTCGAACCCCTCGAGGACGTTGTACGCGGGGCCGAGTCCGGCCGCGGTGAGGGCGTCGGCCGCCGCACGGGAGCGGACCCCGGAGCGGCACAGCAGGTAGACCGGGCGCCCGGGCACGAGGCCGGCGGCCCGGACCTCGTCGACGAACTGCGGGTTGACCCGGCCGTCGGGGTAGCTGGACCACTCGACGTAGGCCACGTCGTGGCCGGCCCCCTCGAGCACCGGGACGCCGACGTAGGTCCACTCGGCCCGCGTGCGCACGTCGACGAGGAGCGCACCCTCGGGACCGGTGACCGCGGCGTACGCCTCGGCGGGCGTGACGTCACCTGCGTAGCTCATGGGGACGAGCCTAGGCCGCGGCGGTCCCGGCCCGCCGGGGTGTCTCAGGTGTGGTTGGTGAACGCGACCGACACCCGGCCGTCGTCCCACACCTCGACGCCGGCGAGCGACCCCGGGGCGACGGCGATGCGCTCGCGGCGGTCGGCCGGGACGCCGAGCACGTCGCCGACCGCGCCGCGCACGGCGTCGGGGGGGCACACCACGACCGTCGTGCCGCCACGCGCGACGGCACGCTCCCAGGCCTCGAGGGCCCGATCACCCGGGTCGTCCCACCCCGGGTCGACGACGGGCTCGGTGCCGAGCACGGCCGCCACCTCGGCAGCGGTCTCGACACAGCCGCCAGACGACGCGGTGAGCAGGCATCGTGGGGCACCGCCGAGCAGCCGGGACACTGCGGACGCCGCCGCGCTGCGCGCGCCCTCGGACGCCGCCTCGGCGACGAGCACGACCCGCACCGGGGTGCCGGGAAGGCGGGGGGCGGGGGCGCACACGTCGCGCGCGCCGGCCGGGTCGCCCGCGGCGGCCGGGTCGCCCGCGGCGGCCTCGCCCCTCGTCCAGGCGACGGTGCGGCCGTCCATCGCGACGTTCGACAGCTCGTCGGCACCGGCGTTGAGCGCGCGCGGGATCCACTCGTAGCGCACCGACCCGCCGGCCGCGCGGATCGTCGCGGCGACGTCGCGGGCCCGGAGCGCGAGGCGACGCATGTCCTCGTGCTTGATCTTCCACCGGCCGGACATCTGCTCGACGACGAGCTTGGAGTCCATCCGCACGAGGACCTCCGCGCCCGGGTCGACGGCCGCCGCCGCCTCGAGGCCGGCGATGAGGCCTCGGTACTCGGCGACGTTGTTCGACGCGGTCCCGAGCGGCTCGGCCCGCTCGGCGAGCAGGTCGCCGGTGTCGGTGTCACGCACGAGCGCCCCGTAGCCGGCCACCCCCGGGTTCCCGCGCGACCCCCCGTCGGCCTCGACGGTGAGCCGCCGGGTCACAGCCCCGACTCGGGGGTGCGCACGAGGATGCGGCGGCACTCCTCGCAGCGCAGCACCTCGTCCTCGGGGGCCAGGCGCAGGCGCTGGAGCTCGACCGGGTTGAGCTCGAGCTGGCAGCCGCCGCAGCGGCGCTGGCGCAGCGCGGCGGCACCCGTGCCACCCGAGGAGGCGCGGATCTTCTCGTAGAGCGCGACGAGGTCGGCACCGACCTCGTCGACCGCGGCGGAGCGCGGCGCCCCGACGTCGGCGGCCTCGGCGTCGAGCCGGGCGAGGGCCTCGTCACGGGCGGCCCGGAGCGCGTCGATGCGGGCGGTGAGCTCACCGCGGCCGCGCTCGAGCTCGGCGACGTCGGACTCGGCGGACTCGGCCCGCTCCATGACCTCGAGCTCGAGGTCCTCGAGCTCGGCCTGGCGGCGGGCCAGGGAGCCGAGCTCGTGCTGGATGGCCTGGAGGTCCTTGGCCGTGCCCGTGCCGGCGTCGAGTCGCGCCTGGTCGCGGGCGGCGCGGTCGCGCACGAGCTGGACGTCGGCCTCGGCCTTCGCGACCTCGCGCTGGATGTCGTCGAGCTCGGTGCGCGAGCGCACGAGCTGGTCGTCGATGAGGCGGGCCTTGTTCTCGAGGTCCGCGAGCTCGGCGAGCTGGGGCAGGTGCACGCGCGCGTGCGCGATCTGGTCGAGCCGGGTGTCGATGGCCTGGAGGTCGAGCAGCCGCAGCTGGCGGGCGGACTCGGCGTTCACGGCATACCTCCGGGGTCGGCACCGACGACGAAGGTCCACGGGTCGGTGCGCACTGTGCTGATGTGGGTGTCCACCCTAGCCGCGCGCCCTCCGAGCTCGGCCAGCAGCGCGCGCTCGGCCCGGGCGAGCCAGACCTGCTCGCTCGCCCAGTGGCCGGCGTCGACGAGGTAGGGGGTGCCCCCGCGGGCCTCCTCGCGGGCCTCGAGCACGGGGTGGTGGCGCAGGTCGGCGGTGACGTAGACGTCGGCACCGCTCGCCCGCACGGCATCGAACAGGTCGTCGCCCGAGCCGCCGAGCAGCGCGACGCGCCGCACGACGGCATCCGGCGGACCGGCGACCCGGATGCCGCCCGCCGCCGTGGGCAGCCGGCTCGCCAGGCGCTCGACGAACGAGCGCAGCGGCACGTGGTCGGCGAGGTCGCCGACCCGGCCGAGCGGCTGGCCCTCCACGACGGTCAGCGGGTCGCTCTCCCCCAGCCCGCAGGCCTCGGCGAGGGCGGCGCAGACGCCCTCGTCGGCGACGTCGGCGTTCGTGTGCGCGACGTACAGCGCGACGTCGCCGACGACGAGGTTTGTGACGCTGGCGCCCTTGGCGCTCGTCGTCGCGACGCTGTGCACCCCGCGCAGGAGGAGCGGGTGGTGGGTGAGGAGCAGGTCGGCCCCGAGGGTCCGGGCCTCCTCGATGACCGCGAGGGTGGGGTCCACGGCGAGGTGCACCCGCCGCACCGGCTGCTCGGGGTCGCCCGTGACGAGGCCGACGCGGTCCCACGACTGGGCCGTTCCCGGGGGGTAGAGGCGCTCGAGGGCGTCCACCACCTCGCGCAGGGTCAGGGTGTCGACGTCGCTCACGTGGGCCCGGCCGGGATCGAACCGACGACCTTCGCGGTGTAAGCGCGGCGCTCTACCAGCTGAGCTACAGGCCCGTGGCGGCCTGAGGACCCGTGGGGCGGTCGGCCGACCGCGCACATTGTGGCAGGTGCCGGGCGCCGCTTCAGCGCAGCGCGGCGACCTCGGCCGTGAGCGCGCTGAAGTCGCGGCGCTCGCCCGGACCGTTGACGAGGGTCCAGCGCACCGTGCCGTCGCGCCCGACGAGGAACGTGCCGCGCACCGGGGCGCCGGTGCGCTCGTTGAGCACGCCGTAGGCTCGGGTGACCTCGCCGTGCGGCCAGTAGTCGGACAGTAGCGGGAAGAAGTAGCCCTGCAGGTCGGCCCAGGCGCGCAGCGCGAACATCGGGTCGCACGAGACGCACACGACCTGCAGGTCGTCGGCGACGAAGCGCTCGAGGTGGTCGCGGATCTCGTCGAGCTCGCCGGTGCAGATGCCCGAGAACGCGAACGGGTAGAAGACGATGACGACGTTCTTCGTCGCGGTGAGCTCGGACAGGGAGACCTCGACACCGTTCTGGTCTCGCAGGGCGAAGTCGGGCGCGACCTGCCCGACGGCGAGGGGGGTGACGGTGGACGTGGTCATGCGTCCATCCTGCCAGCCGGAGCAGGTCCGACCGCCCGGGTGTGTCGCACGTCCGGGCGGATGCCGGGAGGCCGCTACCGCCGGAGCGGCGCCTTGGGTGCGACGAGCTTGTGGGCCCGCCAGCCGTCGGCCGCGTTGAACGTGCCTGCGGCGTGCAGGCCCGCCGTGACGGCAGCCTCGTCGATGTCGCTGGGGTCGACCTCCTCGTCGGTCGCCTTGGGGGTGAGCAGGACGACGAAGCCCCCGTCGTCGAGCACCCCGACCATGTCGACGAGTGCGTCACCGAGGTCACCGTCACCGTCGCGCCACCACAGGAGCACGGCGTCCGCGCCGCCCGTGTAGTCCTCGTCCTCGATCTCGGCGCCGCACAGGTCCTCGACCGCGTAGCGGAACTCGTCGTCGACGTCGGAGTCGTAGCCGAACTCCTGGACCACCTGGTCGCGGGCGATCCCGAGGCGCTCGACGGCCGACGAGCCGTTCGGGCCGGGGTCGGCCGGCGGTGGAGCGGGGGTGTTCACGGTCTCAGTGCCTCTCTCGTTCCTCGGGGGGCGGCGGGTGCCGGGTCCAGTCCACCAACCCCGGTGGGTCGGGTGCAAGCGATCCGGGTCGCGGACCGCTCCGGCGCCGGGCGACCCGGGCCCGCTCGGTGACGTCGGCGAGGAGCAGCTCGGCCTCGTCGCAGTCCAGGTGCGCGAGCACCGGGGCCACCGGACCCGGCGCGGGCACGACGTGCACGGTGGCGAGCCGCAGCCGGGACTGCAGCCACCCCTGGCGCAGGGTCACCGACTGGATCCGGGCGTGCGGCACGGCGACGGCCCGGCGGGTGAGCCGGCCCGACCTCAGCAGCACCGCCGACGCGGCGTCGGCCCACGCCGCGCGACGCCAGGCGACCGGGTCGAGCACCCGGGCGCGCTCGGGCAGCCCCCGCCAGCCCGGGTCCGGCCCGTCGCCGAGCACGGCCACCGTCCACCCGGGCGCCGGGACGCCGGGCGCGAGGAGGCCGAGGACGCGCAGCGCCTCGTCGAGGGTGCCCACGGGCAGCAGGGTCGTCTCGCGCTCCCCCTCCCCGTCACCCGAGCCGCCGGAACCGGCGACGTTGACGCGGATCCGCCACCACCCGACCGGCCGCCACCACAGCGGCTGCACGAGCTCGAGGGCCTGGATGCGGTGCAGCGGGATCGTCGTCGTGCGCAGGTCGGTGAGCCCCTCCTGGACCCGCACCCCGGTGCCGGCGTCCGCGAGCCGGAAGTTGCCGTGGGTCAGCAGCTCCTTGGCGCGGTTGAGGCCGACGGCGATGGCGACGGGGAGCAGGGCCGGCACGCCGGCGAGGGCGAGGGGTCCGACGCTGCGCACCCCCGCGACGAGCAGGGCGCCGACGACGACGACCCCGAGGAGGATCGTCGAGCCGTGGAGGATCGTCGCGACGAAGAGACGGCCGTTCGGCACCTCGAGGACGGGGTGGCCGGCACCGATGACGGCGTCCGGGGTCGTGGGCGCCGCCCGGCCGGCCGTCGTCGCCTCGTCGGACCGTCCGGCGAGGTCGAGGAGGTGCTCGCGCAGCGCCTCGGCGCGGACCAGGTCGACGAAGGACAGGGTGAGCGTGGAGTCCGAGCCCCCGGCGGACTGCACGACGACCCTCGCCAGGCCGAGCATCCGCGCGAGGAGCGGCCGGGACAGCTCGACGGCCTGCACCCGCTCGAGGCGCACCTGGCGGTGCTGGCGGAAGAGCACCCCCTGACGCAGCTCGACCTGCCCGCCCCCCACCCGGAACCGCGAGAAGCGCCAGGAGACCCAGTTGACGAGCGCGATGACGGCGAGGAAGAGCAGCAGGGCGACGAGGGCGAGCAGCGGGTGGGCGATCGCCTGCTCGAACGGCCCCTCTCCCCCGGGCCCCTCGTCGAGGTCGGGACCGGGCACCATGCCACCGAACCCGACCGAGGCGAGGACGCTGTCGAAGACCTGGGAGGCGGCGTACCCGAGGAGGGCGAGGAGCACGAGCCCGCCGCGCAGCAGGGGTGAGAGCGGGTGGAGCCGCTGCCACTCCCCCGGGGGCTGCGGACCGGCTGCGGTCACAGGCCGGCCCGCTGCGCCTCGCCGCGCGCCGCGAGCCGGGCGCGCAGGGCCTCGGCCTCGGCGACCGGCAGGCCGGGGAGGGAGCCACCACTCTCCGGCGAGGCGGTGTGGATCTCGCACGACGCGATGCCGTGCGCCCGGGCGAGCGGGCCGGACTGGATGTCGACGTACTGGAGGCGGCCGTAGGGGACGCTCACGAGCGAGCGGAAGAGGCGGCCCTTGCGGATGACGATCTCCTCGTCGAGCTCGACCCACGAGATCGCGCTGACCTGCCGCGCGACGAGCCACGCACCCCACAGGCCGGCGAGCACGACGGCGAGGGCTCCGACGAGGGCCCAGCGGGTGACGAGGAGCCCGACGACGAGGGCGGCGACGAGGACCGGCAGCAGCACGGCGGCGAGCGTGATGAGCCGGACCCGGGTCAGCCCGGGCGACACCGGCCGCCAGGGCAGCTCACCGCCGTGGAGGGTCACCTCCGCCTGGCGCTCGGGCGTCGCGGGGGTGGGGTCGGTCATGACCCCCAGTCTGCCTCAGGCGAGGAAGTCGCCGACGAGCCGGTTGAACTCGCCCGCGTGCTCGATCTGGGTCCAGTGCCCGCAGCGGCCGAACACGTGCAGCTGCGCGTCGTCGACGAGCTCGAGCAGGCGGTAGGAGTTCGACAGCGGGATGACCCGGTCGTCGCGGCCGTGGACGACGAGGGTGCGGTGCGGCAGGGCGGCGATGACGTCCTCCGGGGTGGCGAGGGCGTCGACCCACCGTTGGCGTGGCGCGGGGAACATCGCCGCGAACGACTCCTGGAACCCCGGGCGGACGGAGGCCGCGTAGCGCAGCTCGGCGAGCTCGTCGGTCGCGAACGCGGGGTCGAAGGCGAAGACGTCGAGCAGGCCGCGCATCGTCTCCAGGGACGGCTCGTAGCCCCAGACCCGGTCCAGGCCCTCGGTGATGGGGAACGACACCCCGGCCGCGCCCATGAGGACGAGCCGGTCGACGCGCTCCGGTGCGTGGGCCGCCATCGACAGGGCGAGGGCGCCCCCGAAGCTGTTGCCGACCATGGAGAAGCGGTCGAGCCCCAGCGCGTCGGCGAAGCCGAGGAGGTGCGCGCGCCACGAGTCGAGGGAGTAGTCGAACCCCTCCGGTCGGTCGGTGAACCCGAACCCGACGATGTCCGGCGCGACGACCGTGAAGCGCTCGGCGAGCGCGGGGATCGTGAGCCGCCAGTTCGCCCAGGCGGACACGCCGGGCCCGGAGCCGTGGACGAGGAGGACGACCGGGCCCGAGCCCGCCCGGTGGTGGTTCGTCGCGATGCCGTCGACGTCGACGGACGAGCCGATCTCGGGGTTCTCGCTCATGCCGGGACCGTAGGCCGTCGCGACGGGTGCCCGCGCCCGCCGTTCCGCACCCCGCAACACCGGCCTCGTCGTGTGTTTGGATGACCGCATGGGACGGGTCACGACACGCGTCCCGCGGACGCGGGTCGACGTCACGGCGGGTGGCGCCCCCGTCGAGCGCCCCGACACCGTCGCGGTGGAGGAGCCCCTCGAGATGCGCCTCGGCGACGCCCCGCTGACGACGACGATGCGCACCCCGGGTGACGACTTCGACCTCGCCATCGGCCACCTCCTCACCGAGGGGCTGCTCCACGCCGCCGACGAGGTCGCGACGCTCATGCACTGCACCGACGTCGACGCGTCGGGGTCTCCGACGTTCAACGTCGTCGAGGTCACCCTGGCCCCCGGGGTCGTCCCCCACCGTCCGGCGCGCGAGCGGACGGAGGCGATGACGAGCGCCTGCGGGGTCTGCGGCTCGGCCTCGATCGAGGCCGTGCGCACGGCGAGCCGGTATGCCGTGGCCGACGACCCGCTCGTGCTGCCCCCCGACGTCGTGGCCGGGCTGCCCGGGGCGCTGCGGGCTCGCCAGCCGGTCTTCGACCGCACCGGCGGGGTGCACGCCGCCGGCCTCGCGACGGCATCCGGTGAGCTGCTGCACGTGCGCGAGGACGTCGGACGGCACAACGCCGTCGACAAGGTCGTCGGTGCGGCCGCCCGGGAGGGCGCCCTCCCGCTCGCCGGGACGGTGCTCGTCGTGAGCGCCCGGGCGAGCTTCGAGATCGTCCAGAAGGCCGGCGTCGTCGGGATCCCGGCCGTCGTCGCCGTCGGCGCACCGACGTCCCTGGCCGTCGAGCTGGCCCGGGACCGGGGGATCACGCTCGCCGCGTTCACGCGGCCCCCGCACTTCTCGCTGTACGCCCGCGCGGACCGGGTCCTCGGCCCTACCGGCCGGTAGCGTGAACGCGATTGGGCGGGCGGCGACGATCGGGTGAAAGATGGGGCGCGAACGCGCCGCCACCCGGGCGCGTCACCGTGGCCATCGGCGAAAGGACGATCGCGTGAGCTCCCGCGAAGACGTCGGACCCATCCTCAACGGCATCCCGACGCACCTGCCGGACATCGACCCGGCCGAGACCCAGGAGTGGCTCGACAGCCTCGACGCGGTCATCGACGGCCCGGGCCGGATGCGGGCCCGCTACCTCATGCTGCGCCTGCTCGAGCGCTCGCGCGCCATGCAGGTCGGCGTGCCGTCCCTGACGACGACCGACTACGTCAACACGATCAGCCCCGAGCAGGAGCCCTGGTTCCCCGGCGACGAGCACGTCGAGCGCCGCTTCCGGGCCTACCTGCGCTGGAACGCCGCGATGATCGTGCACCGCGCGCAGCGCCCGGGCATCGGCGTCGGCGGCCACATCTCGACCTACGCGTCCGCGGCGACGCTCTACGAGGTCGGCTTCAACCACTTCTTCCGCGGCAAGGACCACCCCGGCGGGGGCGACCAGGTCTTCTTCCAGGGCCACGCCTCCCCCGGCATGTACGCGCGGGCCTTCCTCGAGGGCCGGCTGTCCGCGGACCGCCTCGACGGCTTCCGCCAGGAGAAGTCCCACGTCGTCGACGGCTCGCCGCTCGCGATCCCGTCCTACCCCCACCCGCGCCTCATGCCGGACTTCTGGGAGTTCCCGACGGTGTCGATGGGCCTGGGCCCGATGAACGCGATCTACCAGGCGCAGTTCAACAAGTACCTCCACAACCGCGGTCTGAAGGACACGAGCGACCAGCACGTGTGGGCCTACCTCGGCGACGGTGAGATGGACGAGCCGGAGTCGCGCGGCCTGCTCCAGCTCGCGGCCGGGGAGGAGCTCGACAACCTCACCTTCGTCGTCAACTGCAACCTGCAGCGCCTCGACGGCCCGGTGCGCGGCAACGGCAAGATCATCCAGGAGCTCGAGGCCTTCTTCCGGGGTGCGGGCTGGAACGTCATCAAGGTCGTGTGGGGCCGCGGCTGGGACCCGCTCCTCGCCGCCGACGGCGACGGCGCCCTCGTCCACCTCATGAACTCCACGTCCGACGGCGACTACCAGACCTTCCGGGCCAACGACGGCCGGCACGTGCGCGAGCGGTTCTTCGACCGCGACCCGCGCACCCGCAAGCTCGTCGCCGACTGGACCGACGAGGACATCTGGTGGAAGCTCAAGCGCGGCGGCCACGACTACCACAAGGTCTACGCGGCCTACCGGGCGGCGATCTCGCACACCGGGCAGCCGACCGTCATCCTCGCGAAGACGATCAAGGGCTACGGCCTCGGCACGACGTTCGCCGCGCGCAACGCCACCCACCAGATGAAGAAGTTCACCCTCGAGGACCTCAAGACGTTCCGGGACAGCCTGCAGATCCCGATCAGCGACGACCAGCTCGAGAAGGACCCGTACAACGCGCCGTACTACCACCCGGGCAGCGACGACGAGGTCATCCAGTACGCCCTCGAGCGCCGGGCCAAGCTCGGCGGCGGGGTGCCGCAGCGCCGGGTGGCGCACGCCCCGGTCCACCTGCCCGACGACTCGGCCTACGCCCAGGTCAAGAAGGGCTCGGGCAAGCAGCAGGTCGCGACGACGATGGCCTTCGTGCGGCTGCTCAAGGACCTCATGCGCGACAAGGAGTTCGGCCAGCGGATCGTGCCGATCATCCCCGACGAGGCGCGCACCTTCGGGATGGACAGCTTCTTCTCGACGATCAAGATCTACAACCCGCACGGCCAGAACTACACCCCGGTCGACGCCGAGCTCATGCTCGCCTACCGCGAGGCCCAGGACGGCCAGATCCTCCACCTCGGCATCAACGAGGCCGGCTCGGTCGCGGCGTTCACCGCGGCCGGGTCGAGCTACGCGACGCACGGCCAGCCGATGATCCCGATCTACGTCTTCTACTCGATGTTCGGGTTCCAGCGCACCGGCGACTCGATCTGGGCGGCGGCCGACCAGATGACCCGCGGCTTCCTCATCGGGGCCACGGCCGGGCGCACGACGCTCACGGGCGAGGGCCTGCAGCACGCCGACGGGCACTCCCCGCTCCTCGCCTCGACGAACCCCGCCGTCGTGCACTACGACCCGGCGTTCGCCTACGAGATCGCGCACATCGTCCAGGACGGCCTGCACCGGATGTACGGCACGGACGACTCGCTGACCGACGACCAGCGCAACGTCATCTACTACCTCACGGTCTACAACGAGCCGCAGGTGCAGCCCGCCGAGCCCGAGAACGTCGACCGCGACGGCATCCTGCGCGGTATGTACCTCTACGCCGAGGGCTCGACCCAGGGGCTGCCCGACGGTGCGCCGCGGGTGCAGCTGCTCGCGTCCGGGGTCGGGATGTCCTGGGCCCTCGAGGCCCAGGAGCTGCTGCGCAACGACTGGCACGTCGTCGCCGACGTCTTCTCGGTGACCTCGTGGAACGAGCTGCGCCGCGACGGGCTGCGCTGCGACGAGGCCGCGTTCCTCCGCCCCGAGCAGGACGCCCCCGTGCCGTGGGTGACCCAGCAGCTCGCGGGACGCCCCGGGCCGGTGCTCGCGGTCTCGGACTACATGCGGGCCGTCCAGGACCAGATCCGGCAGTGGGTCCCCGGCGACTTCGCCTCGCTCGGCGCCGACGGGTTCGGCTTCTCCGACACCCGGCCCGCGGCCCGGCGGTTCTTCCACATCGACGGCCCGTCGATGGCGGTCCGGGCCCTGCAGTCGCTCGCCGCCCGGGGCGAGGTCGACGCGTCGGTGCCGCTCGAGGCGGCCCGCCGCTACCGGCTGTCCGACGTCACCGCCGGGTCGTCCGGCAACGAGGGCGGCGACAGCTGACACCCCTGGCGGTTGCCGCGTTTGTGTATATGCAGAGGTCTGTATAGTCTTGCATCGTGTCCAAGGTCCTGACCTCCCTGCCCGTCGGCGAGCGCGTCGGCATCGCCTTCTCCGGGGGTCTCGACACCTCGGTCGCCGTCGCGTGGATGCGTGAGAAGGGGGCCGTCCCCTGCACCTACACCGCCGACCTCGGGCAGTACGACGAGCCGGAGATCGACACCGTGCCCGAGCGCGCCGCCCAGTACGGCGCCGAGGTCGCCCGGCTCGTCGACTGCCGGGGTGCGCTCGTCGAGGAGGGCCTGTCGGCCCTCGCCTGCGGGGCGTTCCACATCCGCACCGGCGGCCGGACCTACTTCAACACCACTCCCCTGGGCCGCGCCGTGACCGGCACCCTCCTCGTGCGCGCGATGCACGCCGACGACGTCGAGATCTGGGGTGACGGCTCGACGTTCAAGGGCAACGACATCGAGCGGTTCTACCGCTACGGCCTGCTCGCCAACCCCAACCTGCGCATCTACAAGCCGTGGCTCGACGCCGACTTCGTCGCCGAGCTCGGCGGGCGGCACGAGATGAGCGCCTGGCTCACCGCACGGGACCTGCCGTACCGGTCGAGCCAGGAGAAGGCCTACTCGACCGACGCGAACATCTGGGGTGCCACCCACGAGGCCAAGACCCTCGAGCACCTCGACGAGCCGATGGAGGTCGTCGAGCCCATCATGGGCGTGCGGTTCTGGGACCCCTCGGTCGCGATCGAGACCGAGGACGTCACCCTCACCTTCGTCCAGGGCCGGCCGGTCGCCGTCAACGGGCGGGTCCTCGACCCGGTCGCCCTCGTCGACGAGGTGAACACGATCGGCGGCCGGCACGGCATCGGCATGTCGGACCAGATCGAGAACCGGATCATCGAGGCCAAGTCGCGCGGCATCTACGAGGCCCCCGGAATGGCGCTGCTGCACATCGCGTACGAGCGCCTCCTCAACGCGGTGCACAACGAGGACACCATCGCCAACTACCACGCGGAGGGGCGCCGGCTCGGCCGCCTGCTCTACGAGGGCCGCTGGCTCGACCCGCAGAGCCTCATGCTGCGCGAGGCGCTCCAGCGGTGGGTCGCGTCGGTCGTCACCGGCCAGGTCACCCTGCGGCTGCGGCGCGGCGAGGACTACTCGATCGTCGACACCCGGGGCGAGAACTTCAGCTACCACCCGGACCGCCTGTCCATGGAGCGCGTCGAGAACGCCGCCTTCGGGCCGGGCGACCGGATCGGTCAGCTGACGATGCGCAACCTCGACATCGCCGACACCCGCGCCAAGCTCGAGGTGTACGCGGGGCAGCCGGTCGACCAGGGCCAGCTCCTCGTCGAGCACGGGACCCTCTTCGGGGAGCTGCCCGCCGGGGGCTACGACCGGATCACCGCCAACCCCGAGGTCGCGGTGGCCGACGACGACGCCCTCGACCGCGCCGCGATGGAGTCCGGCACCGACTGACGCGACGGCATCCGGTCCACGTCCCGCGGGAAGCCTCGGCTTCCCCCGACAACCCTTCTCCGGACAGCCGGAGTTTCTCGCGTCACCCGATGAACCCCAGCCGCGCGGGGGTTGTGCACCGCACACAAATAGACTGCGCCGTATGCCGTCCGCCCGCCGCCCGCTGCCGTCGGCCGCCACCCGCGGCCGGGTCGCGCGGGCCGCCGGGGACCTCGGCGCGGCCGCCGTGCAGCAGATGGAGGCCGACCACGAGTGGTACCGCGCCCTGTCCGCCGAGAACCGCTCCTGGGTCGGCCTCGTCGCACAGGCCGGCATCTCCTCCTTCCTCGAGTGGTTCGGCGGCGAGCAGGCGCGCCCGGCGGTGACGGCCGACGTGTTCGGCACCGCCCCCCGCGAGCTGACCCGGTCGATCTCGCTCGGGCAGACCCTCGACCTCATCCGCACCGTCATCGCCGTCGTCGAGCGCGAGATCGCCGACCTCGCGGCGCCCGGGGAGGGCGACCTGGCCCGCGAGGCGGTGCTGCGCTACAGCCGAGAGGTGGCCTTCTCCGCCGCCGAGGTCTACGCCCAGGCCGCCGAGGCGCGAGGCGCCTGGGACGCCCGGCTCGAGTCGCTCGTCGTCGACGCCGTGCTGCGCGGCGAGGCCGACGACTCGATGCAGTCCCGGGCCGCGGCCCTGGGGTGGGGCGCCGTCACGAAGGTCGCCGTCGTCGTCGGCTCGACACCGCCGGGCGCCACCGCGCCCGTACTCACCGACCTGCACCGCGCGGCCCGGCGCCTCGGGGTCGAGCTGCTCGTCGCCATCCACGGCCCGCGGATGGTGTGCATCGGCGGCAGCGTCACCGACCCGCTCGGCCTCGCGACCGCCCTCGACCCCCACCTCGGCGACGGTCCGCTCGTCGTCGGGCCCACGGTTCCGCACCTGTTCGCGGCCGGTCGCAGCGCGCGCGCCGCGATCTCCGGCCACGCCGCGGCCCCCGCCTGGGCGGGCGCCCCCCGCCCGGTCCACGCCGACGACCTCCTCGCCGAGCGGGCCCTGCTCGGGGACCTCCCGGCCCGCGGGGCACTCGTCGCGCGCATCATCCGGCCCCTCGCGGAGAGCCCCGGCGGCACCCTGCTCGAGACGGCCGCGGCCTACCTCGACGGCGAGCGCGGGGTCGAGGGCACGGCCCGAGCCCTCATCGTCCACCCCAACACGGTGCGCTACCGCCTCGCCGGGATCACGAAGGCGATCGGCTACGACCTCACCGACGCCCACGACGCCCAGACGGTACGGATCGCCCTCGCCTTCCACCGGCTCGGCCCGGCCGCCCGCACCGGTCCGCGCCCGTGAGGAACCCGATCCCGCTTGGAGGAAACCTCCAAATCCTCGCGCGCAGGTTCGTCCCCGTTCGTCACGGTTCGGTCACGGCCGGGCCGTCAGGCTGGACGGGTGATCGCCATCGTCTGCCCCGGCCAGGGCTCCCAGACCCCGGGCTTCCTCGCCCCGTGGCTCGAGCTGCCCGGCCTGCGTGACCAGCTGACCGCCCTGTCCGAGGCGGCCGAGGTCGACCTCGTCGCCCACGGCACGACGTCGGACGAGGACACCATCAAGGACACCGCCGTGGCCCAGCCGCTGCTCGTCGGGGCCGGCCTGCTCGCGCTGCGGGCGCTCGGCGGTGGCTCCTCGAGCACGGATGCCGTGCCGTCGAGCGGGGTGCTCGCCGGCCACTCCGTCGGTGAGGTCACCGCCGCGGCCGCTGCGGGTGTGCTCTCCGAGGCGGACGCCATGCGCTTCGTCGCCCTGCGCGGCCGCTCGATGGCCGAGGCGAGCGCGGCGACCCCGACCGGGATGAGCGCCGTGCTCGGCGGTGACCCCGGAGCCGTCCTCGCGACGATCGGCCGGCACCTGCTCACCCCGGCGAACGTCAACGGCGCCGGTCAGGTCGTCGCCGCGGGCTCGCTCCCCGCCCTCGACGAGCTCGCCGCCGACCCGCCCCCCCGGGCCCGGGTCGTCCCGCTCAAGGTCGCGGGCGCCTTCCACACCCACTACATGGCCCCGGCCGCCGACGCCCTGCGCGCCGCCGCCGCCGACCACGACGTGTCCGACCCCGGGGTGACCCTCGTGTCCAACCGCGACGGCCAGGTCGTCACCGACGGGCGCGAGGTGCTCGACCGGCTCGTCGCCCAGGTGTCGAACCCGGTGCGGTGGGACCTGTGCATGGAGCGCTTCACGACCCTCGGGGTCACCGCGATCATCGAGCTCCCGCCGGCCGGCACGCTCGTCGGTCTCGCCAAGCGGGCCCTCAAGGGGGTCGAGCTGCTCGCGCTGAAGTCCCCCGACGACCTCGACGCCGCCCGCACCCTCATCACGGAGCACTCCGCATGACCGCCACCCCGAAGGGCTTCGCCACGGCGCTGCGCTCCGCCACACCCGTGGCGAACGCGCGCATCGCCGGCATCGGCGGCTACCGGCCGCGGCGCATCGTGCCGAACTCGGAGATCGTCGAGCGCATCGACTCCTCCGACGAGTGGATCCGCGAGCGCTCGGGCATCATCGAGCGTCGCTGGGCCGGCGACGGGGAGTCGGTCATCGACATGTCCGTCATGGCCGCCGAGCCGGCGCTCGAGATGGCCGGGATCACGGGCTCCGACATCGACGCCGTCCTCGTCGCCACGGTGAGCTGGCCGTACCAGACCCCCGCCGCCGCCCCGCTCGTCGCCGAGCGCTTCGGCAGCAAGGGCATGGCGCTCGACATCTCGGCCGCCTGCGCCGGCTACTGCCACGGCATCGCCCTCGCCAACGACATGGTCCGCGGCGGCTCCGCCGAGAACGTCCTCGTCGTCGGGGTCGAGCGGCTCTCCGACTTCACGAGCCGCGACGACCGCGGCACGGCGTTCATCTTCGGCGACGGCGCCGGCGCGGCCGTCGTGAGCCGCTCCGACACCCCCGGCATCGGCCCGACGATCTGGGGCTCGGACGGCGCCCAGTGGGACGTCATCAGCCAGACCGAGAGCTGGATCGACGTCCACGAGCAGAAGCTGCGCTGGCCGCACATCGGCATGCAGGGGCAGACCGTCTTCCGCTGGGCCGTGTGGGGCATGGCCCCCGTCGCACAGCGCGCCCTCGACGCCGCCGGTGTCACCGCCGACCAGCTCGACGCGTTCGTCCCCCACCAGGCGAACGTGCGGATCATCGACGCGATGGTCAAGCAGCTCAAGCTGCCCGACGGCCTCGCCATCGCCCGCGACATCGCCTACACGGGGAACACGTCCGCGGCCTCCGTGCCCCTCGCGATGGAGCGGATGGTGCGCAAGGGCCAGATCCCGAGCGGGGGCCTCGCGCTCCAGATCGGGTTCGGCGCCGGCCTGTCGTACGCCGCGCAGGTCGTCGTCATCCCCTGACCACTCCCGTGGGCCCACGGGTCACCCGGGCCGAGCAAGCACACCCACACCGAATCGAAGGAGCAGCGCAATGGCACTCAGTGAGCAGGAGATCCTCGACGGCCTCGCCGAGATCGTCAACGAGGAGACCGGTCTGGAGCCCTCCGAGGTCCAGTCCGACAAGTCGTTCACCGACGACCTCGACATCGACTCGCTGTCGATGATGACCATCGTCGTCAACGCCGAGGAGAAGTTCGGCGTCCGCATCCCCGACGACGAGGTCAAGAACCTCACGACCGTCGGCGACGCCGTCGGCTTCATCGCCAAGAACCAGGCCTGACCCACGTCGTCCGTCCCCGGCCCTCCCCTACCCGTCCGGGGGGCCGGGACGGACACTGGATGACGAGCCACCCGAGCCACACCCCCGTCCCCTTCCCACAAGGAGCAGCAGGCCATGAGCGATCGACGCGTCGTCGTCACCGGACTCGGTGCCACCACCCCGCTCGGCGGCACGATCGCCGAGACCTGGGACGGCATCCTCGCGGGACGCTCGGGTGCCAAGCCCCTCCCGCCGGAGTGGCTCGAGCGCTACGAGCTCCCCGTGCACTTCGCGTGCACGCTCGCCCAGAAGCCCGACGAGGTGCTCACCAAGGTCGAGGTCCGGCGGATGGACCCGAGCGCCCAGTACGCCGTCATCGCGTCGCGTGCGGCGATGGAGGACGCCGGGTCCCCCGAGGTCGACCCCCTGCGCCTCGGTGTCGCCATCGGCACCGGCATCGGCGGCGTGTGGACCCTTCTCGACCAGTGGGACGTGCTGCGTGAGAAGGGGGTGCGCCGGGTGTTCCCGCTCTCCGTGCCGATGCTCATGCCGAACACCTCGGCCGGCAACGTCTCGCTCCAGCTCGGCGCCCGTGCGGGGGCACACACGACCGTGTCCGCCTGCGCCTCCGGGGCGGAGTCGATGGGCACGGGGTACGACATGATCCGCACCGGCCGCGCCGACGTCGTCGTCGCCGGCGGCACCGAGGCGGCCATCCACCCGCTCCCGTTCGCCGGGTTCGCGCAGATGCAGGCCCTCTCGACCCGCAACGACGACCCCGCGGCGGCCTCGCGCCCCTACGACACCGGCCGTGACGGGTTCGTCATGGGCGAGGGCGCGGCGGTCATGGTGCTCGAGGAGTACGAGCACGCCAAGGCCCGCGGCGCGCGGATCTACGCCGAGTTCGCGTCGATCGGCATGTCGGCCGACGCGCACCACATCACCGCTCCGGAGCCCGAGGGTGCGGGCGCGTCCCGCGCCATGCTCGAGGCCGTCGAGCGGGCGGGACTGACGGCGGCCGACATCGTGCACATCAACGCGCACGCGACCTCGACGCCGGTCGGCGACGTCGCCGAGGCCCACGCCATCCGGCGCGCCTTCGGGGCCGCCGCCGACGGGATGCCGGTCAGCGCCACGAAGTCGATGACGGGTCACCTCCTCGGGGCCGCCGGCGCCCTCGAGGGGCTGCTCGCCGTGCTGTCGGTGCACCACCGCGTCGCCCCGGCCGCGATCAACATCGACGACTTCGACGACCAGATCGACCTCGACGTCGTGCGCGGCGAGCACCGCACCCTGCCCTCCGGTGACATCGCGGCGCTCAACAACTCCTTCGGGTTCGGTGGCCACAACGTCGCGCTCGTCGTCACGAGCGTCTGAGCGCCGGTCCCGCTCCGCCGAGCCGCCGGTCCCGCTCCGCCGAGCCGCCGGTCCCGCTCCGCCGAGCCGCCGGCCCGCGCGCGACACGACGCAGCCCCCCGCTTCCTCCCGGGGGGCTGCGTCGTGCGTCAGCCGACCTTGTGCAACCAGCGCACCGGCGCGCCGTCCCCGGCGTACCGGAAGGGCTCGAGCTCGTCGTCCCAGTCGGTGCCGAGGATCTCCTCGATCATCTCCTGCATCGCCTCGGGGCTGCCCTGGGCGAGCATGACGACCTCGCGCAGCCGGTCCTCGTTGACGACGGCGTCGCCGTTCGCGGACGTCCACGTGTGGTGGATGCCCAGGCGTGGGGTGTGCGACCAGCGCGAGCCGTCGCAGCCGGCGCTCGGCTCCTCGGTCACCTCGTAGCGCAGCTTGTCCCAGCCGCGCAGCGCCGACGCGATCCGGGCGCCGGTGCCGGCCTCGCCCGCCCAGCTCAGCTCGGCGCGCACGAGACCGGGGGCGGCGGGCTGGTCCGTCCAGTCGACGCCCACGCGGGCACCGAGGACAGCCTCGATCGCCCAGACGATGTGCGGGCACAACGCCTTGGGGGTCGAGTGGACGTAGACCACTCCCCGCGTCAGGGTGCGCGGCATCGAGACAGACATCCTGGGCCTCCTTCGCGTGCGAGGGACGTCTTCCCCAACGCCGGTGCGCGCGATGTGTGGTCCGGGTCTGCCGGTGGCCGGGTCCTCACCCGGGCCGGATGCCGTGCCGTCATGCTGTGCGGGCACGCTGCGGTGCCGTTGTGGGAGACATCATGCCGCATGCTTCACACGGGCACCAGCGATCTCACCGATCCCATGCGAAACAGGCCTCTGCCCCGGGGGGGGCCCGGTCAGGTCGCGGGGCTGCTCGTGCCGTTCGCGTCGCTCGGGTCCGTCGAGCCGGTGCCGGAGTCGCTGTCCGCGCCGGGCGGGCCACCCGGACGGCCTCGACCACCCTGGGGGCCCTCGTCGACCGAGGTGACCACGAAGGACGCGTCGACGAGCACGTGGACGTGGGTGTCGTCGCTCCTCGTGACGTGCACGACGTACGTGCCGCTCGAGGTCGCCCGCACGCCGTTCGCCGTGCCGCCGTCGACCTCGGCCAGGGCGGCCGCCACCGCCTTGGATGCCGCGTCGGCGGTGAGGGTGCCCCCGCCGTCGTGCATCCCCCGGCCCCCGCCGTCACGGGTCTCGGCCCCGTTCGGCGTCCCGGACGAGGAGCCCGGGCTCGGGGATGCCGTGCTCGCGGCGGACGAGGTCCCGGTCTCCCCCGCCGCGCTCGCGAGCGTGGCGCTCGTGAGGCCGAGGGCGGCCGCGGCGGCGATGCCGGCCCCGGCGAGGACGAGGGTCTTGGGCTTGTTCTGCATGACAGTCTCCTGGGTGGACGTCGAATGGGTGTCACCACCGTGCGGCCGAGCGCTGTGGCGGGGCTGGCGCCCACCCCTGCGCCACCTGTGGATCCGCGTCCGGCGACGAGGCGAGCGCCCCGGTAGGCTCACGGCGCCCGGCGGCGCACGGCATCCGGGCGCGGGGCGTTAGCTCAGTCGGTCAGAGCAGCGGACTCATAATCCGCCGGTCGTCGGTTCAAGCCCGACACGCCCCACCATGTGTGCCAGGTCGCGGCCATGCACCATGGGCCGGCTGTTGCACGGGGTTCCGCGGAGGGCTGGGCACAGGGTGATGCAGAGGGCGCGTTCTGTCGCGCGGTGTGCATCACCGGACTCATCCGTGATGGAGGCGGAACATCCGCTCCTGCCGCGGTCGGCACGGCACCGGGAGTCGTGGACGTCGCCGTGGGGCGTTGCCACGACGGTGCGAGCCCCCGCCTGGTGCCGGGCGGTTGTCGCAGTGCCGTCGGGGACACTGGGGGAACACCGACCGTCGCTTCGACAAGGAGTCAGCCGTGATCGAGGGAACCGTGCGCTGGTTCGATGCTGACCGGGGGTTCGGCTTCATCGCCCGGCAGGAGGCGGAGGACCTGTACGTGCATGCGTCCGAGATCGTCAGCGACGACGCGGTGAAGCTGCTGCGGGAGGGGCAGGTGGTCGAGTTCGAGATCGGTGAGGGGGATCGCGGCCCGCAGGCACGCCGCGTGCGGGTCACGGCCGACCAGGCCGCCGACACACCACTGGGCGTGCTCGGCACCGTCGCTTGGTACGAGCCTGCCAAGGGGTACGGCTTCATCACGCCCGATGGCGGTGGTGGAGAGGTCTTCGTGCACAGTTCGGCCATCGTGGGGGGCGGCGTGCTCTCGCAGGGGCAGCGGGTGGCGTTCCTCGTCGTCGACGGGGAGAAGGGACCGCAGGCTGACCATGTGCTCCCCTTGGGGGCCCAGGCCGCCCAGCAGGCCGGGGCTTCCGATGGGGCGGACGGCACCGTGTCCTGGTACGACGGGGACAAGGGCTTCGGGTTCATCACCCCCGATTCGGGCGGCCAAGACGTCTTCGTCCACGTGCGGGCGCTGGCCGACGGGCTCCCGGAGCTGAGCGAGGGGGGCCGGGTGACGTACGACACCGTCGCGAGCGAGAGGGGTCCGCAGGCTCGCGACGTGCGCCTCGCGCGCAGCTCGACACCGCGGGGTGCGCCCGCGACGTCGGCGGCCCGCGCCCGGTCCAGACACCTGGGGGCATCCGAGGTCCCGGTGCGCGGCGGCGAGGGAGTGGTCGCGCGCTACGACGAGGCGCGGGGGTTCGGCTTCATCGCCCCGGACGCGGGAGGTGCGGACCTGTTCGTGCACGTGTCGGTCCTTCGAGGCGCCGAGGCGCTGCACCCGGGCGATCGGGTCCGGTACCAGGTGCGACAGAGCGATCGAGGACCACAGGCCGACCGCGTCGAACGGGTGTGAGCGCAACGGCGGTCGGGGCGGAGCTGCTGCTCAGGTGTGTCCCGATCCAGCCGCACACTCGTCGAACCCCTCCGGGCCGCGATGCCTCGGTACTACGCTGGCGACGAACAGGGGTCCACGGTCACGACCGGGATCCCGCCGGGGGACCAGGAGGCTGGGCAGGGCATGCACGACGACCCGCCGCACCCACCCGCGTCGCCTCCCTTCGCGGGAGTGCCGCCGCAGGGCCCCGGCCCGGCCCGCCCCGAGCGGCCGGCACTCGGGGGCCACGAGCCGGCGCCGCTCAGCGGGCCCGGCGCCGTACCGAGCGCGGTACGACGCACCCTGCGGCTCTGGCAGGCCTCACTGACCCTCACCTTCTTCGCCCTCGTCACGATGATCCTGACGCGCGGCGGTCTCGCCACCCACCTCGAGGAGGCGCTGCTCGAGCGGGACCCGACGTTCTCCGTCACGGTCCTCGAGACCGCCACCCGCCGGGTCGTGCTCGGGGTCGTGGCGGTGCTGGCCGTCGTGCTCGTGCTCGAGCTCGCCCTGGTCCGAGCCCTGTCGGGACGGCACACGTGGCCACGGTTCGTCACGGTTCCCGTCGTCCTCCTGCACCTCGTGGTCGCCGTGCTCGCCTCCCTGCTCGTGCCCGGCACGGCGTGGCAGGGCTGGCTCCTCACGGCGACCCTCTTCCTCGGCGTCGCCGTCGCGCTCGCCGCCGTCATCGGGTCCTTCGCCCCCGGGTTCTCCGCATGGGTGCACCGGCGGGAACCCCCCGAGGACGTCAGCTGAGGCTCGGTGCCCTGTCCTCGCCGTGCTCCGCTGCGGCCGGGCCGACCTCCTCGAGCTCGAGGACCAGGCCTTCCAGCGTGCGGATGACGGTGTGCGCCGCGGCGATCTCGGCCGCGCCGTGATCCGGGTCGCTCGCGACCGTGCGCCAGTGGCGCAGCTGGGCCAGCGCCGCATCGAGCATGCCGTGGTGCGGCATCCCGGCCGGGGTGCCGAGCCGCTCGGCAGCGGACGTCCCGCGCCCGCCCAGGACCCGGTCCGCCTCCTCCAGGTCGGGGGCGCCCAGCGCGGGCGCGTGCGAGGTGCGCAGCTCGGCGAGCAGGCGCATCTCGGCGTGCTCGTGGACGTCGCGCAGCGCCGACTCCACGTCGTCGCGCAGCTCGTGGAGGTCGGGGCCACGAGCGGACAGCTCGCGGTGCAGCGTGAGGAGTGCGGTCCGTGCCTTGAGGGCGTCGGCCCGGCCGGCGAACTGCACCGTGAGGATGCGGCTGACCTCGTCGAGCCCGCTGCGCCGCACGAGCTCGTCCGCGAGCGCGCTGGCCGTGCCGAAGCCGTCACGGACGAGCACGGTCGCCAGCCGGATGCCGTACACCCCGAACCGGTCGAGCAGCCGAGCGCGCACCTCCGGCGAGGCCGCCGGGTCCTCGAGCGGCACACGGGCGAACCGGTCGGCGGAGAGCAGGAGGTTCTCGCGTCGTTCGCGCCCGAGCGCGGACAACGCCCGCAGCGCCTCGAACTCGGACTGGCGCATCGTGCGCGCGCCCTCGGCCAGCAGGCCGGCCACCGGCACGACGTCGACGCACGCGAGCCGGACGAACGGGTCGTCCCGGTAGCGTCCGGCGACCTTGGCCGCACCGAGGAGGGCGTCGAGCCGTCCGGCGCCCACCTCGTCCGCCCGGGAGAGGACCCCGAGGGTCGTCGCCGGGTTGGCCGCCGCGCCCTGGTGCTCACGGAACGCCGAGAGGAAGTCGGCGTCGCTGGCGTGCAGGTGGCGCAGGAGGTAGACCACCGCGTCGACCTCGGAGGCGGACCCGCCGGGCACGAGCGCGTTCATCGAGGAGACGCTGATCTCCTCCGAGAGCGAGGCCAGGCCGGGTGTGTCGATGAGGGTGAGGTCGGAGAGGGCCGGCGACGGCCAGGTGACCTCGATGCGCAGGACCTCGTCGATGGGGCGCCCGCCGGTGTCGAGCCGCAGGCGACCCTCCACCCGGTGGACCGGGCGCTCCACCCGCGCGCCGTCGCGCAGGACGACGCGCACCCGCGGACTCGCGCCACCCCGGTACCACGTGACGACCCGCGTGCACTCACCCGTGTCCGTCGGGGCGACCTGCTCCCCGAGGAAGGCGTTGATCAAGGTGGACTTGCCTGCCTTGAGCCGGCCGGCGAGGGCGACCCTGATCGGCTCGTCGAGCCGGTCCCGGGCCGCGACGAGCCGTGCCCGGACATCGTCGTCGTCGACGACGTCGAGGCCACGGTCGAGCAGGGTCCTGGCCCGCTCCGACGTCCGGCGCGCCCTCATGTCGACGGCCTCGCGACGAGGCGGTCGGTCAGGGCGTCGAGCTCGTCGAGCTCGTCGAGGCTGCGGCGCACCACGACCAGGCGAGCCCGTCGCTCGGCGGCCGTCGCCTCCTCGTTGCGCTTGGCACTGGCCAGGGTCTCGGCGATGCCGGACGCCATCCCGTCGGCGACCAACGTGTAGTGCTCCCGCACGGTTCGCTGCACCCCGCGCAGTCGGTCCCTCAGCTGCTTGCCGACGTAGAAGACGACGTCGTCCGCGTACTTCTTGACGAGCTGCTTCGCCTCGGCGCGGCGACGCTTGAGCCGGGTCTCGGCATCCTCCCGGTAGGCCTTGGTGCCGAGCAGCAGCCCGGCGCCGATCGAGATGGGGTTGACCAGCGCCATGCCCGCCAGCCCGGTGAGGAGCCCGAACATGAGGATGCCGCCGTAGGACCCGCGCATCCCGATGAGCACCTTCTGCACCAGGTTGAGGTGACCGGAGTCGACCGTCCCGAGCGCATGGACCGGGTCGATGAGGCCGGTCGTGTCCCTGAGGCGAAGCTGGGGCGCGGCCGACTGGGCATCCTCCGCGAAGTGCTGGCCGACCTGCTCGAGCAACCACATGGCGTTCCGGTCGGCCCAGAGGAAGGTGTCCTCCAGCCCCCTCGAGACCCGGTGCTCGAACCACTGGGCGAAGTCGTCCCAGCGCTCGGCGGGGTCCCCGGCATCGATGGCGTCCTCGGCCTCGCGCACGACGATGCGCAACCGGTCCCGCAGGTCGTGGTCGAGGTCGGCGTTGAGGTCCGCCATCCCGTCGGCGAGGGTCGTCTGCCACCGCGACGACCGGCGCTTGAGCTCGGCCACTCGTTCCTTGGCAGCGTTGAGCCCCGACACGAGCTCCGGGAGTGAGCTGGGGTCCTCGAGCGCGGCCAGCTCCGCAGTGAGGGCGGCGCGCAGGCCCGCGGCGACCGCCCGCACGTCATGGGCGGTGGACTCGGCGAGCAGCTCGTCGCGCCGCGCGAGGACCCGGTGGTGCAGGTGGGCGATGAGCTCGGGAAACCCCGACTCCGCGTTGACCCGGGCGTCGCGGTGCCTCGCGGCGGCCAGCCGCAGGGTCGAGGAGACCGGGATGACCGGGACGGAGATCCCCGCCTCGTCGAGGTGTGCCACGTCGAGCTCGCGGACCCGACGCCAGGCGGGGTGGAGGTCGGTCTTGGACAGCACGACGGCCACCGTCGGGCAGGCCGCCATCGCGTCCCGGAGGAACGCCAGCTCCGGGGCGGTGAACTCGCTGGACGCATCAGTGACGAGGAGGACCGCGTCGGCCGTGGGGAGGGCGGCCAGGGTGGCCGCGGAGTGAGTCGCCGCTCGCCCCCCGACGCCGGGGGTGTCGACGAGCACGAGGCCCTCGCGCAGGAGGGCGCGGGGGAGCCGAGCTCGGGCACCGACGACCCGCTGGCCGTCGACCCGGCTGCGGTGCTGGAGCACGTAGGACGTCAGGGCGTCGATGGCCACCTCCCGGACCTCGGGGACGGGCGCCTCCTCGGTCAGCTCGTCCGGGGCCAGCAGCACGTGGGCCGAGGGTGGGTCGCCGTACGACACGTCCGTCGGGATGGCCGTCGCGACGTCGTCGTCGACCGGGCAGACCGGGGCGTTGACGAGGGCGTTGACGAGCTGGCTCTTTCCCTGCTTGTACTCACCGACGACGAGCACCCGCACCTCGGGGTCGGCGAGGCGGCGGCGGGTGTGCTCGAGGCGAGACAGCAGGTCGCTGCGCTCGTGCGTCCGGCACGCGGCTGCGGCGTGCTCGAGCAGCTCGGCCGGTGTCAGCGGCTGACGTGACACGTTGCATGACCCCTTGACGTCGTCGAGCCGGCGGACCCCGCCACCGCCGGCCCTGCGCCGTGAAGCCTAGCAATCCCCTCGGCTCCCGACAGGGCGTCGGGGTGGACGACACGGCCCAGGCGGCCCGGCATGAACCGCCGGGCCGCCTGGGCTGCCGTGTCACTCAGAGGAGGTCGACACCGTCGTCGTCGGAGTCGTCGTCGACCACGTCGTTGTCGCCACCGTCGTTGTCGATGAAGTCGTCGTCGGAGTTGTCCTCGTTGAACGAGCCCTCGGTGTCGACGGTGAAGGAGTCCTCCACCTGGACGGAGTCGTCGTCGACCAGGTCGTTGTCGCCGCCGTCGTTGTCGATGCCGTCGTCGTCGGAGTTGTCGTTGCCCGCGTTGTCGACGTCGATGCCGTCGTTGTCGCCACCGTCGTTGTCGATGCCGTCGTCGTCGGAGTTGTCGTTGCCCGCGTTGTCGACGTCGATGCCGTCGTTGTCGCCACCGTCGTTGTCGATGCCGTCGTTGTCCTCGGTCGTGCTGGAGTTGCCCGAGTTGTCGACGTCGATGCCGTCGTTGTCGCCACCGTCGTTGTCGATGCCGTCGTTGTCCTCGGTCGAGGCGTCGATGGTGAACGAGTCCTCGATCACGGTGGTGACCGAGTTGTCGCTGTTGTCCGTGACCGAGTTGTCGCTGTTGTCGTTGAAGGAGTCCTCGTTCTCGACCGAGTTGTCGCTGTTGTCGTTGAAGGAGTCGTCGATCCAGGTGTTGACCGAGTTGTCGCTGTTGTCGTTGAAGGAGTCCTCGACCTCGACCGAGTTGTCGGTGTTGTAGGAGTCCTCGTTGAAGGAACCGACGGCCACGCTCCCGCCGGCGGCGATGGCGCCGTCGCCGGACGCGATGATGGCGTCGTTGTCGAAGAGCTGGGTCACGTCGCCGTCCGCCCAGATGTTCTGGTTCACCGACTGGTCGGTGACGGTGTCCCGGTCGTCGATGGACGTCGAGTACGTGTAGTTGTTGACGATCGACGTGAGCTGGGCCACCGCGTGGCTGTGGTCGTCGTCGTCGTCGCGGCCGTGGCCGTGGTCGTCGTCGCGGTCACGTCCGTGGCCGTGGCCGTGGTCGTCGTCGCGGTCATGGCCGTGGCCGTGTCCACCTCCGTTGCCGCCGCCGCCACCTCCGTTGCCGCCACTGCCGCTCGGCGAGCTGTCCCCGTAGGAGACGCTGTTGCCGCCCGTCTCGTACTCGCGCTCGTGGTCGCCCTGGTCGACCTCGGCGTAGTCGAGGACGACAGGTCGCACGGCGTCGACCTGCTCGCAGGTGAGGTCGCCGTGGCCGGCGCGGGCGAGGGCCGCCTCGGGGTCGGCGTTGTACTCCGCGGCGGCGTCGTCGTCACGCAGCAGGTTGAGGATGAAGTCGAGCAGGCTGGTCGTGATGGCCATGAGGTCCCTCCCAATGTCGGTGCATTCCGTGGTCACGAGCGAGAAGCGTTCGTGGTGAGGACGCTACGGACGGCACCCTGTCGCCGCATCGGGGAGCGTCCCCCTGTTCTTCACCCACCGTTAGGGGCATTCCGGTGGTGGACGGGGGGTGGATGGGGGACGATGACAGGTATCTGCCGCTGCGTTCCGTGCTCCTTCGGTCACGGGACGGCCCCGGCGGGCAGGGGTGCACGGGCCGGGGTCGAGGTGCGGCGGAACGCGTGGGGAGGAGCAGAGCCGATGGCGGGGCACGAACGGGCGGCCGATGACGTGCAGGTGGTCGTGGAGCTGGGCGAGACGAACGTGTGGGTCACGCTGTCGACCCCGTCCGGGGCGGTGGCGCCACCCGGGTTCGAGCAGACGGGCACCTCAGGGCGCCTGCCGGCCGGCGCGGCGGTCGCCCCGGACGGGTCGTGGCGATGGGGGGTGGAGCGAGGGAAGCTCACCGAGGGCGTCGTCGTGTCCGGCTTCCTCGCTCGCGTCGACGACCCCGTGCCGCTTGTCGTCGACGGGCACCGGTGCCCGGCCACCGAGCTCGTGGCCCGCCAGGTCGAGCACGTCGTCCGGCTCGCGAGCGACGGGCGCCGGCCCAGCCTCGTCAGCGTGGTCCACCCCGACGAGATGTCGCACCGGTCGGTGCGCGCGATCTCGTCCGCCCTCGAGCTCGACGCACCGGTGCGCTGGGTCACGCGCGCCGAAGCGGCGGTCACCGCAGCCGCCTCGGCGGGTGACCTCGACGCCGGAGACGTCGTGGCCTGCCTCCACGTGGGGGGAGCCGGCTGCGCTGCCAGCGTCTGGTCGGTCGACGACGCCCCGCGACGACTCGGCCCGGTCCGGTCCGAGCCCTCCTGTGCGGGGGCGGCGCTCGACGACCAGGTCGTGAGGGCCGTGGAGTCGTCCGCCTCGCCCACCGCCCGTGGGCCTCGGGCCGAGCTCCGGTCCGTCTGCTCGTCGGCCAAGGCCCGGCTGTCCTGCGAGACGGCCGTCGACGTTCCCGTGGGAGACACGGTCGTCCGCCTCGTGCGCACCGAGCTCGAGGAGATCAGCGCGCCGCTGCTCGCGCGACAGCTCGACACCCTGGCTGACGCCCTGGCCCTCGCGGGGGTCGAGGCGTCGACGGTGCGGTCGATCGTGCTCACCGGCGGGTCCGCGGCGGCGCCCGGCCTCGTCGAGGCTGCGGGGTCCAGGTTCGATGCGCCGGCCACGGTGGTCGACCGCCTCGGCCCGGTGCTCGGTCACGACACGGCGGCGGCGGAGGCGGCCCGGGCGCGTGCCGTCCCGGCCGAGGTGCAGGAGACGCGGGTGGCCGCGCCGACGCCGGCCGGCGCCGGCGGGTGGGTTCGTGCGGCACGGGACCGGCTGAGCGCCCGGTGGCCGATGCCGGCGGTTCCGTCGCTGCTGCCCGGTCGCAGGCCCGTGGTCGCCGGTGCCGTCGCGGTGCTCGCCTTCGCTGCCGTCGCTCTTGGGGCCGTCGTCCAGCAGGCGAGCGTCATGGGAATGCTCGCCGCCGCCCTGGGAGCCGGCGACCGGGCCGGGGGGCTCAGTGCCAGCACCCTGGCCCGCGGCGCCATCGGCCCCCTCGTCGCCGTCGGCCCGGACGTCGCCCGGGGCGTCAAGGGAGTCATCGCGGTGGCCACGGATGCCGTGTCCGACGGCGACGACGCCGGCGACGGCGACGACGGCACCCAGTCCGACGGGACCGAGTCGGCGCGGGGCGAGGACCCGGGTGCGACCGGCACCAGCGCCGGCGGGACGCAGCCGACCCGTGGAGGAACCGGAACCGGCACCCAGGCCGGCGGACCGCGCCCCACGACGCCGGGCGGGACGTCCACTCCCCCCTCGTCCGGTGGCGCCACGACGCCGAGCGACCCGACCCCCAGCCCCTCCGCGCCGGGCGCGAGCGATCCCGACCCCGTCCCGGAGCCCACGACGCCCGCCCCGGATCCGACCCCCGTGCCTGATCCCCCCTCGGAGCCCGTGGGCGACCCCGACCCCGACCCGGCTCCCGACCCCACACCCGACCCGGACCCTCCGGCCGAGCCGGTCGGTGACCCCGAGACCCCGCCGCCCGGCGACGGTGGCGCCACGAACGAGCCGACCGGATCCGCCGAGGCCGGCGACGCCGGCCCGCAGGGCTAGTGACCGTCGCGACCGTGGTGGCACCGACCGAGGCGCTCGACGACGCCTGGCACCACCTCGAGCACTCCCACGGGAACCTGGTGCTCGTCGGCGCCCCGGGCTCCGGCAAGACCACGACGCTGACGGCGCTCGAGACCCGGTGCGCGCGCCACGGCATCCCGGTGCACCGGTTCGGACCGACCGGGGATGCGTCACCGGCCGGTGTCCGGCCGAGGGCGGTCCCGGGACAGCCGTCGCTCCTCCTCCTCGACGACGCCGACCGCACGCAGGAGTCGGAGCTCGCGCGCTGCCTGCGATGGGTCCACGACGACGGAGCACGGCTCGTGGCGACGGTGCGGCCCGGTTCCCTCGGGTCGCCCGTCGAGGCGCTGTCGGACCTCGCTCGCACCGCCAGGACCCTCGTCCTGGAGCCGTGGAACGAGCTCGAGGTCGCCGGCCTCCTCGAGGCGCTGCACGACCCCACCCCACCGGGCGAGGTGCATGCCGCCACCCGGGGGCTGCCCTGGCTGGTCCGCGACGTGGTCGCGGCCACCACGCCACCTGCGGCAGCTCATGTCCCCGTGCCCCGTGGTGCCTGCAGCGCCGCCCCGGGGGGCCTCGCGCGGCACGTCCTCAGGCTGTTGAGGGAGTGCCCTGCGGTCCAGTCCGACCTGGTCCTCGCGCTCGCCGCCGGCTACCCGAGTCACGGAGAGCCGTTGGCGCCGGCGCTGCGCGGCCTTCCGCCCGCCGAGGCGCGCGCCGCCGCCGACACCTTGTGGCACACCGGCCTCGTCGCACTGGACGGTGAGCTCCCACCGGTCGTCCGGGACGCCCTGCTGCGCCACGCGCCGCCGCACCGCCTCAGGCCACTGCTCGACAGTCTCGTCGACGACCTCAGCACCACTGGTGGTGACCTGCGTGCGGTGGCCCCCACGCTCGTCACCCTCGGGGTCCGTGACCCGCGGCTCACCGCCGCGGTCACCGACGAGGTGAGCCGCCTCCTGCCGAGGAGTCCCGCCGCCGCCGCGGCGCTCGCCGGGGCGGCCCTCAGCGCGGGCGCCGACGGCCGGGACGGCGCGCACGGCGGTGGCAGCGAGCTGCGGGCGCTCCAGGCGGAGGCGCTCGGGCTCGCGGGCGACCTGGAGGCCGCCGCCGTCGCCCTGTCGCCCGTGCCGGGTGGAGCACTCTCGTCCCACGGCGAGCGGGTCGCCATGACGCTCGCGGTCCTGGGCGGGCAACCGGGGCAGGGCGCGAGGCTCGCCCGCTGGGTGCTGGATCACCCGGGCGCGGCTCCCGACCCGACGACGAGCGCCTGTGCGGCCCTGGCCCTCGCGGGCCGCGGAGATGCCGCGGCGGCGCGTGCGCTGCTCGCCGCAGGCGGCGCGACCGGCCCGGACGTCACCGTCTCACCGCTCCCCGAGATGGCGGAGGCCGTGCTGCTGACCCTCGGCGAGCACCGCCACCACGCCCTGCCGGGCCTCGTGCGCATCGCCGGGCGGGGACGCCGCCCGGAGCTGCTCCCGGACGTGCCCGCGGCACTCGCCGCGCTCGTCGCGGTCAACGGGGGTGACCTCGCGATCGCCGAGTCGGTCCTGGCCGGGTCGGGCCGCGGGCGCCCGGACGCAGGGATCGAGGCCCCGGCGGTCGACGCGTCCCGCATCAGTGCCCTGCGCGGATGGGTGAGCATGCTCGCCGGCCGCTACGGCGAGGCCGCGCAGCACCTCGACCGGATCGACCCCGCCGTCCCCCGTGACGAGCCGTGGGCCTGGGGCCTGCGTCTGGGGCTGGCCCGGCGCCAGGACGACATCCGGGGCCTGACCGCCCTGTGGCCCGCGGCTCGCACCGTTCTCGTCGGGCACCCCGTCGACCTCTACTCCCTGCTGCCGCTGGGGGAGATCGGCCTGGCCGCGGCGCGGATGCACGAGCCCGACCTGGCAGCGGCGGTCTGGGACCAGGCGCGTGACCTGCTCGTCGAGCTCGGGGGCGCTCCCCTGTGGGCCGCGCCCTTCCACTGGTACGCGGTGCAGGCCGCGGTCCTCACCGACCGTCCGGACGCCATGGCCGCAGACGCACGCGCCCTCGTCGTGGCGGCCCGCACCGACCCGGTCGCGGCCACGTACGCCGCCGCGGGCAGGACCTGGGTGTCGGTGCTCGGTCGCGACGTCGACCCGGCGGCGGTGGCCCGGTCGGCCCGGGCGCTGGCAGCCGTCGGCCAGGCCTGGGAGGGCGCCCGGTTGGCCGGACACGCCGCGGCTCGGGTGGCGGACCGCAAGGAGGCCGCCGCGCTGCTCGACTGCGCGAGGGGGCTCGTCGCCCAGCCGGCACCGGGCGACGAGGGCGAGGTGGCCAGCCCACCGACGCCCGCCCAGGTCAGGGCCGGCGCCATCGTCATGAGCGAGCGCGAGCACGAGGTCGCCCAGCTCGTCGTGGCGGGGCTGACCTACCAGGAGATCGGCGAGCGCCTCTTCGTGTCCGCGCGCACTGTCGAGCACCACGTCGCCCGGATCAAGCGACGCAGTGGAGCCCAGAGCCGCTCCGAGCTGCTCTCGCGCCTCAGCCTCACCCTCGAGGCGCACTCCGCAGCCCCGCCCCGCTGACGACCCCGGAGTGGTTCACGCCCCGCACGTGGGGTCGCCCGGGGTCAGCGGACGAGGTCCTCGTACGAGCGGGGGTCCTCGATCGGCTCGACGTGGCAGGTGACGTCGATGTCGGGGAACTCGGCGACGAGTGCCGCCGTGATGTCCTCGACGAGGTCGTGGCTGCGCTGCACGCTCCAGACCCCCGGCACGAGGAGGTCGAACTGCATGAACCGCCGGCTCCCCGCCTCCCGGGTGAGGAGCCGGTGCCACGTCACGTGGTCCCCGGAGTACCGGTCGAGCACGGCACGGATGATCTCGTCGTCCTCCTCCGGCAGGCTGACGTCCATGAGGCCGGCCGAGGCCCGGCGGATGAGCCGCCACCCCGTCACGAGGATGTTGACGCCCACGGCGAAGGCGACGAGCGGGTCGAGCCGCTCCCACCCGGTCAGCGCGACGAGGAGCACGCCGACGACGACGCCCACCGACGTCCAGACGTCGGTCATGAGGTGCTTGCCATCGGCCGTCAGGGTGATGGAGCGGTGCAGCGCGCCGGCGCGCAGCAGCACCCAGGCGACGAGGCCGTTGACCACGGACGCCACCACGGAGACCGCGAGGCCGATGCCGACGTTGTCGAGGGGACGGGGGTTGATGAACCGCTCGATGGCGCTCGCGAGGATGACCGCGGCGGCGACGAAGATCATCAGCCCCTCGGCCGCCGCCGAGAAGTACTCCGCCTTGCTGTGCCCGAAGTGGTGGTTCTTGTCGGCGGGCAGCACGGCGACGGTGAGGGCGACGAGCGCCACGACCGCCGCGACGAGGTTGACGAGCGACTCGGCGGCGTCGGAGAGCAGCCCGACCGACCCGGTGACCCACCAGGCGAGAGACTTCAGCGCGATGGTGACCAGGGCCGCGCCGATGGCCAGCCAGGCGAACCGGGTCAGGTCGACGGGCTGGGGGCGAGCCGGCGTCGTCGGGGTGACCACGGCCCCATTCTTGCGCGCTCCCTGACGCCCGACGTCCCGAGACCGATGTGACGTGTCCGGGGCCCCACCCCGCGGTACGGCCGTCCTCCCCCGTGCGAGAGGATCGCGGCGGCGTGATTCCGCCGACACCGGGGGGCCCCGGCCTGTCGGCGAGACGCCGCAGGTGACAGGCTGGACCCGACCGCAGGAAAAGGGTGACGACATGACCGGACGCCGCTCGATGGGCGCCGTCGACGCGATCTGGCTCTCGATGGACAGCCCGGACAACCTCATGGTCATCGACTCGGTCATGATGCTCGAGGGGCCCGTCGAGTGGGAGCGGCTCGAGGCCGTCGTGCAGCACCGCCTCGTCGACCGCTACCCCGTGTTCACCCAGCGCGTCGTCGAGTCGCCCTCCCCTGTGGGGATGCCGCACTGGGAGGACGACGAGAACTTCACCCTCGCCGGCCACCTCCACCGCGTGCAGCTGCCCGAGCCCGCCGACGACGCAGCCCTGCAGGCGTTCATCGAGCAGAAGATGCAGGAGCCGCTGCGGCGGGATCGCGCGCTGTGGGACCTCTACCTCGTCGACGGGCACGAGGGTGGGGCCGTCGTCGTCTCGAGGTTCCACCACGCCCTCGCCGACGGCATCGCGCTCGCCCAGGTCCTGCTGTCCCTCACCGACGACGAGCCGGACGACGACCTCGTCGCCGCCGACCGCCCGGCATCCCGCTCGGCCGCGGGTCAGGCCGGGCCCACCGGCATCCTCGACGTCGCGGGCCGGCTGACCCGCCCCGTCACCGCGGGGGTCCGCAGTGCGCTGCACATGTTCGGCGAGATCCCCGCCGCGCTCAACCCGTCGACCGCCGTCGAGGCGCTCACCGTCGCCTGGCAGACCGGGCAGATCGCCGACAAGCTGCTCCTCGGCCACGCCCCCGAGTCACCCATCACCGGAGACCCGGGTGTCCCGAAGCGGGCGGTCTGGTCCCAGCCGCGACCGCTCATCGACGTCAAGCGCGTCGGCCGGGCGACGGGAGCGACGGTCAACGACGTGCTCGTCGGTGCGGTGTCGGGGGCGATCGCCGGCTACGTCAGCGACCGTGGCGGCGACCCGGGCGACCTCACGACGATGGTCCCGGTCAACCTGCGCGACGGCAGCCGGCCCCTGCCGAAGACCCTCGGAAACAAGTTCGCCCTCGTCATGCTGCCGCTGCCCACCGGCCACCTGCCCCCGCTCCAGCGCCTGTCGGAGGCCAAGCGGCGGATGGACACCATCAAGCACTCGCCCGAGGCGGTGCTCACCTTCGGCCTCATCACCGCGATCGGGCACACGAACACCGACATCGCGAAGCTCGTCATCGACTTCTTCGCCGCCAAGGCCATCGGCGTCACGACGAACGTCGCGGGGCCGATGGCCGGCCGCTACCTCGCCGGGGCGCGCATCTCCAGCATCCTCGGCTGGGTCCCGGGGTCGGGGCGCCAGACCCTCGGAGTGTGCATCTTCAGCTACGACGGGGTCGTGCGCGTCGGGTTCAAGGCCGACGCGACCGTCATCACCGCGCCCGAGCGCCTCGTCCACGCCTTCGACGACGAGATGGACACCCTCGTCCGGCTCGCCGCCGCCGTCTGACCGGGAGGTCGCCATGCCCACCGACACCGCCACGAGCACCGTCGTCGTCGACGCCCCCCTCGACGAGGTGCTCGCCACGATCCGCGCGATCGAGGCGCTTCCGCAGTGGGTGTCCGACATCAAGGAGGCGGAGGTGCTGACCGCCGACGCCGACGGGATGCCGCTCACGGCGCGGTTCGCGGCCGCGACCGCCGTCGGCACCGACCGCTACACGCTCGCGTACGAGCACGCGGACGACGGTATGAGCTGGCACCTCGTCGAGGGCCGCCTGCAGACCGGCCAGGACGCGACGTACACGCTGCGCCCCGTCGACGACGACCACACCGAGGTCACCTTCACCCTGACGATCAGCCACAACCTTCCGTTGCCCGGCTTCATCCGCAACCGGACGATCAAGGGCCTCGTGACGAACAACACCGGCGGGCTGAGGAAGCACCTGGCCCACTGAGGCGGTCAGCTGTCGAACCCGATGCCGACGGTGTCGAGCGCGCGCAACCACAGGTTGCGGCGCCCGGTGCGGTCCTCGGCCGCGAGGCTGGCGCGGGTCGCGCGCACGGCGGCGTAACGGATCGGCTCGGGCGGGAACGGCATCGGCTTGCGGCGCACCATCCCCAGACGGGTCACCTCGGTGTCGCAGCCGTCGACGAGGTCGAGGGCGACCCGGGCCCCGAAGCGCGTCGACGCCACGCCGAGACCCGTGTAGCCGACGGCGTAGGCCAGCCGGCCCCCGAGCGCCGTGCCGAACACCGGCGTGAACCGGGACGTCGTGTCGATGACCCCCGCCCAGCGGTGCGTGAACCGCAGCCCCTCGAGCTGGGGGAAGATGTCGAAGAAGTGCCGGGCGAGCAGGTCGTGCGACTCGGACTGCTCGAGCCGGGGGTCGATCCGCCCCGGGAAGTGGTAGTTCGCGTCGTAGCCCCCGAAGAGCACCCGGTCGTCGAGGGTGCGCCGGTAGTAGTGGAACTGGTTGCCGGCGTCGGTGAGGCCCTCGCGACCCTCCCACCCCACGGCATCCAGCTGGGCGGGCGAGAGCGGCTCGGACATGAGCACGTGGTCGTACACGGGCAGCGTCCACAGGGCGAGGCGTCGCAGCGGCCCGCGGAACGCACCCGTCCCGAGCACGACCCGGTCGGCGCGCACGCTGCCCCACTCGGTGCGCACGACGACCGCACCCTCGTCCCGGTCGAACCCCGTGACCGTCGTGTCCTCGTGCAGCCGCACGCCGAGCCGCTCGGCCGCGGCGGCCAGCCCCCACACGAGGCGCCCCGGGTCGACGAGCCCGACGGTGGGGTCGAGGAAGCCGGACCGGTAGCGGGGCGAGTCGACCCGCGCCCGCGCCTGGGCGGCGTCGAGGTGGGTCACCGGGATGCCGTGGTCGCGGTGCAGCTCGTAGGCCTCGCGCACGATGCCGACCTGGCGCTCGTCGAGGGCCATCGTGATCTCGCCGGGGACGTGGAAGTCGGCCTCGACGCCGTGCCGGGTGAGGCTCTCGGCGAGGTCGGCGAAGTTCTGCTCAGCGAGGCGCTCGAGCGTCCCGATCTCGTCGGGCCAGCAGGCCAGCCCCTGGGCCAGGCCGTGGGTGAGTGAGGGCGCGACGAACCCGCCGTTGCGGCCGGATGCGGCGATGCCGAGGCGCCCCCGCTCGACGAGCAGCACGTCCCGCGACGGGTCGTCCTCCTTGGCCTGGATCGCGGCCCACAGCCCCGTGAACCCGCCCCCGACGACGACGAGGTCGGCCCGGTGCCCGGCACCGGTGAGGGCGGGGCGGGGCGCGGGTCGGTCGGGGCGGTCGGTCCAGAACACGTCGGGCTTCGCGTCGGCGAGCGAGGCCCGCACGGTCGCCGGGTCGGCAGTCATGGCCTCATCATGCCGGGAGCGGGCGGACCCGGTCGGGGCGGCCTGAAGGTCTCGGTTCGGTGTCAATGCCGCGGATCGGACCGCTGCGGATTGACCGTGTCGGCCCGCCGGTCGCTAGGTTCACTGCATGAGCGAGCCCCTCGTCGTCATGGACGGCGTCAACAAGCACTTCGGCGACCTCCACGTCCTCAAGGACATCGACCTCACCGTCGGCAAGGGCGAGGTGGTCATCCTCATCGGTCCTTCGGGGTCGGGGAAGTCCACGCTGTGCCGCACGATCAACCGGCTCGAGACCTTCGAGTCCGGCTCGATCTCCATCGACGGCCAGCAGCTGCCCGAGGAGGGCAAGGCCCTGGCCGCGCTGCGCGCCGACGTCGGGATGGTCTTCCAGTCCTTCAACCTCTTCGCCCACAAGACGATCCTCGACAACGTCACCCTCGGGCCGATCAAGGTGCGCAAGATGTCGAAGGCGGACGCCGAGAAGAAGGCCATGGAGCTCCTCGAGCGGGTCGGTGTCGCGCACCAGGCGCAGAAGTACCCCGCCCAGCTCTCCGGCGGGCAGCAGCAGCGCGTCGCGATCGCCCGCTCTCTCGCCATGGACCCCAAGGTCATGCTCTTCGACGAGCCGACCTCCGCCCTGGACCCCGAGATGATCAACGAGGTCCTCGACGTCATGGTCGAGCTCGCCCACAGCGGCATGACGATGATCGTCGTGACCCACGAGATGGGCTTCGCCCGCAAGGTGGCCAACCGCGTCGTCTTCCTCTCCGACGGGCAGATCGTCGAGCAGGCCCCGCCGGAGCAGTTCTTCACCAACCCCACGAGCGACCGCGCCAAGGACTTCCTCGGCAAGATCCTCACCCACTGAGCCCGCCGGACCCCCGGCGCCCGGTCCACCGACCACCGGTCCACCGGTCCACCGACCACCGGTACACCCCACCACAGGAGGAACACCAATGACGACACGACGGATGGGCATGGTCGCCGCGGCGGCCGTGCTCGCGCTCGGGCTGAGCGCCTGCGGTTCGGACGACGCCGACACCGATGCCGGCTCGGCCGACTCGGGGGGCAGCGGCCTCAAGGTCGGCATCAAGTTCGACCAGCCCGGCCTCGGCCTGAAGCAGGGCAGCGAGTTCACCGGCATGGACGTCGACGTGGCCACCTTCGTCGCCAAGGAGCTCGGGGTCGACGCCGCCGACATCGAGTTCATCCAGGCACCGAGCGCCCAGCGCGAGACCCTCATCGAGACCGGCCAGGTCGACATGGTCGTCGCGACGTACTCGATCACGGACGCCCGCAAGGAGAAGATCTCCTTCGCCGGTCCGTACTTCGTCGCCGGCCAGGACCTGCTCGTGCGCGCCGACGACACGTCGATCACCGGCCCGGACACCCTGGACGGCAAGAAGCTGTGCTCGGTGACCGGCTCCACCTCGGCCCAGAAGGTCAAGGAGACCGTGCCCGGCGTCAACCTCCAGGAGTTCGCCACGTACTCCGAGTGCGTCGCGGCCCTCGCCTCGGGCGCCATCGACGCCCTGACGACGGACGACACGATCCTCGCCGGCTACGCCGCCCAGGACCAGTACAAGGGCAAGCTCAAGGTCGTCGGCCAGCCGTTCTCCGAGGAGCGCTACGGCATCGGCATCAAGAAGGGCGACACCGCCCAGTGCCAGAAGATCACCGACGCCATCAACAAGATGATCACCGACGGCGAGTGGCAGAAGATCGTCGACGCGAACCTCGGCCCGGCCGGCTACAAGCCCGGCGCGGGCAACCCGCCGACGCCCGACGCCTGCGCCTGACCGACGAGCACCGACGGTGTGCCGCCCGCCCTGTTCCGGGCGGGCGGCACGCCGCGGGACGGACCCCGACGAGAGGTGACGCATGGGCGAGATCCTGCGTGAGTACGACATCCTCGGCGCCTTCTGGGTGACGATCCAGCTGTCGGTGCTGTCGGCGATCGGCTCGCTGCTCATCGGCACGTTCATGGCGGTGCTGCGCGTCTCCCCCATCGCCGTGCTCCGGCTCATCGGCACGAGCTACGTCAACATCGTCCGCAACACCCCGCTGACGCTGCTCATGGTCTCGAGCGTGCTCGGCATCTCGTTCATCCTCGGCGTGACGCTGTCCGAGGACCTCGCCCGCAACGCCTACTGGTGGGCGGTCATCATGCTGTCTGTCTACCACGCGGCGTTCGTCTGCGAGGCACTGCGCAGTGGCGTCAACACCATCCCGGCCGGCCAGGCCGAGGCCGCTCGCTCGATCGGGCTGACCTTCGGGCAGTCGCTCACCCAGGTCCTGCTGCCGCAGGCCTTCCGTGGCTCGATCGCCCCGCTCGGGTCGACCCTCATCGCCCTCATCAAGAACACCACCGTTGCCGCGGTCATCCTCGGGACCGCCGAGGCCGCCGGCCTGCTCGCCGAGATCACCGAGAACGAGGGGGCCAGCCTGCCGACCTTCTTCCTCTTCGCCCTCGGCTTCGTCATCCTCACCCTGCCGCTCGGCATCCTGTTCACCAACCTCTCCCAGCGCCTGGCGGTGAAGCGATGAGCGCCGAGAACGTCCTGTTCGACGCTCCGGGGCCGCGGGCCCGACGGCGCCACGCCGTCATCGCGGGCCTCGGCGTCCTCGCGGCGCTGTGGGCGCTGTGGGTCGTCATCGGGAAGATGAACGAGGCCAACCAGCTCGAGGGCTACATGTGGTCGCCGTTCGTCACCGACCCCGAGGTGTGGACGCAGTACCTCCTGCCCGGGCTGTGGGAGACCGTCAAGGCCGCGACCCTGTCGGTCGTGCTCGCGGGCATCTTCGGCCTCGTCTTCGGCATGGGCCGCCTGTCACACGTGCGCGCGGTGCGGTGGGTCGCCGGCGCGGTCGTCGAGTTCTTCCGTTCCGTGCCCGTGCTGCTCATGATGATCTTCTTCTTCTTCGGCTGGTTCTCCCGCTCGGAATGGATCCCGAACGAGTACGCGCCGCTGCTCGGTGTCGTGCTCGCCCTCACCCTCTACAACGGCTCGGTCATCGCCGAGCTCGTCCGCTCGGGGGTGTACTCCCTGCCCAAGGGCCAGGCCGAGGCCGGGCTGTCGATCGGGCTCTCCCCGGGTCAGACGCTGCGCTCGATCCAGCTGCCCCAGGCGCTCACGGCGATGCTGCCCGCCCTCGTCGGCCAGCTCGTCGTCGTCCTCAAGGACACCGCACTCGGCACGATCATCCTCTACCCCGAGCTGCTCACCGCCGCCAAGACGCTCGGGTCGGCCTACGCCAACACGGTGCCCGCCTACATCGTCGTCGCCGTCATCTTCATCCTCATCAACTACGCGCTGACCCGCGTGGCCCGCTTCGTCGAGCACTGGCTCAAGCGGAGGGGGCACACCTCGGGTCCCGTGACGACGACGGCTCCCAACATCGTCACCGGCGTCGGCGAGCCGGGTGCGGTCATGGCCGAGGAGAGCGCCACGAGGTAGCGCTGGCCGACAAGGAGGGCCCGCGCCGTGACGGTGCGGGCCCTTCGTCGCTCCCCCGGTGGGACTCGAGGCAACATCACGGTTGCACCGCTCGTCTACCCCGTTCGTCTACCCCGTTCGTCGGACAGCCTCGATGGCGGCAGTAAGGCAGGCGGCGGTTCGCAGGCGGGCGACGTCATCGAGTGAGCAGGACACGCCCGGCGTCGCCCTCGATCCCGGGCATGTCCTGCTCACTCGTGTGGTCGATCTGGCCAAGGGTGATGCAGAGGGCGCGTTCTATCGCGCGGTGTGCATCACCGGACTCATCCGGGTTGGAGGCGGAACATCCGCTCCTGCCGCCGGGGCACCGACTCTCCCGTCGGTCCCGACCCTGCTGCGACGTGACGCGCGGGGCGAGCGAGCCCGCGCGCTCATCCCCCGACGCGTGGTGGTCAGGCGCTCTGTAGCGGCTGGATGTCGTCGAGTGCGCCTCCGAGGTGGTCCTTCTCGATCTCGAGGTCGTACCGGGTCTGGAGGTTGAGCCAGAACCGGTCGGTGGTCGCGAAGAAGCGAGCCAGCCGCAGCGCGGTGTCGGCCGTGATCCGGCGCTTGCCGTGGACGATCTCGTTGATCCGCCGCGGGGGGACACCGATGGAGACAGCCAGCCGGTGCTGGGTGACCTCCAATGGGACGAGGAACTCCTCGAGGAGGACCTCACCGGGGTGGATGGGCGCAATGGTTGCCATGTGTGTGCCTCCTTCTAGTGGTCGTCGACGATCCCGACGTCTTCGGGGCCACCTGGGGTCCAGACGAAGCAGACCCGCCACTGCTGGTTGATCCGGATGCTGTGTTGTCCCGCTCGATCGCCCTTGAGCGCTTCGAGCCGGTTCCCCGGCGGGACCTCGAGGTCGTCCAGGACTTCGGCGGCATCGAGCATGACGAGCTTGCGTAGGGCGGTTCGTTCGATCCGGGAGTCGAACCTCTTGGTGCGTTGTCGTGCCCAGAGCCGCTCGGTGGGTGCGTCTCCGAACGACCTGATCACCCATCGAGCATAACGCGACGCGTTATGCCCCGTCCAGCCGTGGCACGCAGCGTGCGGCCGTGCCGAGAACGTCATGCACATGCAGGTCCGTGTGGCTACCGGCACAGGGACGCCACGCGACGGCTTCAAGGCCGGCACTCGAACGTTCGCCTCCACTCATCGCGCCCCAGCCAGACCCCTCCGAAACCGCCGCTCACTGGCTGCGGCGGCTGGCTCGGACCTGCGGCACGGGAACGACGAGCGGTGCATCCGTCGCTGCAACCACCAGCCAGGCATCCGTCGCTGCACACCGCCAGGCATCCGTCGCTGCACCACCGCCAGTCATCCGTCGCTGCAACCACCAGCAGAAAGGCCCCCGAACTCGCGTTTCCGCAGTTCAGAGGCCCTTCGCCGTGCTCCCCCGGTTGGACTCGAACCAACAACCCTCCGGTTAACAGCCGAATGCTCTGCCAGTTGAGCTACAGGGGAAAGGCCACCGCGGGATCGCCGCAGCGGCGCTCGCACACGATAGCAAAGTCGCGAGCGGCCACGAAAACGGCCCCGGTCAGGTCAGCCCGGTCAGGTCAGCCCGGTCAGGTCAGCCCGGTCTGCTCGCGCACCCGCTCGAGGCCCTCGCGCAGCTGCTCCGCGACGCCCGGGTCGGTGCTGCGCACGCCTGAGCCGAGCACCGCCTGGCTGAGCAACGCACCGCTCGCGAGGTCACGCCGCACGACGACCCGGGCCGTGCGACGCTCGCCCAGGTCGAGCACCTCCGCGAGCACGACGGAGGCCTGCACCCGCTCGCGCAGCGTCTCGGGGAGCATCCCCGGCTCGCTGAGCACGAACCGCGCGGGGGGGTGCCCGTCGACCCAGCTGACCCGCAGGATGCCGTCCTCACCGCTCCACGAGCCGGCGTCGACGAGGTGCCACGGCCGCGAAAGGGTGACGCGCGCGGCATCCGGGCCGGGCTCGGCGCCGGTCGCAGGAGCGGGCTCGGCGCCGGTCGTGGGCCCGGTCGCCACGGCGTAGAGGCGGTGCCGGCCGGCGACGACCGTGCCGCCGCCCACGGCATCCACGGCCCACGCGAGGAGTCGCTCGCCGCCGCCGGGTGCGATGGCTGCGGCGACCCGGGGGGGCACCGGCGGGCGGCGCAGGCCGCTCCACTCGAGCCTCATGACGCACCCGCCTCACGCAGCGCGACCCGGTCGAGCTCGAGGCGGTGCAGGACCATGGTGCGCTCCCGGAGGTCGGCGGGGTCGGCGTCGGGGTCGTTCTGTGCGCGCCGGACGGCCGCCGTCGCGTCGGCGATGAGGCGGCCGAGGTGGGCGTCACGCACCCCCGCGACGAGCGAGTCGAGGTAGCGCTGCGGGGGAAGCCCGCTCGCGGCGTCGTAGCGCGTCGGCAGCGAGGCGACCGACAGCTCGGCGACGAGCCCGCGCACGGACAGCGGCGCGGCCTCACCGACCGCCGCGACCCAGCCGGCCGTGGAGCCGCGGCGCGCGGCGGGCGCCGCGATCCGGATGCCGTCGAGCACCGCCCGGTGGGCCGGCGCGGTGAAGGCCTCGGGCTCGAGGGAGGCGACGGTCTCGTCCCCGAACTGCTGCGGGTACTGGATGAGGGCCTGGAGCAGCTGCCGTTCGGTGAACACGACGGGGTCGCGCAGGTTCGGCACGGGCAGGGATGCCGCCGCCTCACCGGGCCCCGGCTCGGGCACCTCGTCGGTGCTCGCCGGGCGGTGGCGGCGCTCGCCGGCGTCGTCGTGGCGCAGCCGACCCGCCCGGCGCACCTCGGCGGCGAGCTGCTCGACCTCGATGCCGAGCCATCCGGAGACGGTGCGGGTGTACTCGGGCCGCAGGCTCGTGTCGCGGATCGACCCGATGATGGGCGCGACCGCCTTCATCGCCTCCACCCGTCCCTCGGCGGTGTCGAGGTCGTAGCGCCGGATCGTCGTGCGGACCGCGAACTCGAACATCGGCACCGCGTCGTCGACGAGGGCGCGCACCGACGACTCGCCCCTGGCCAGCCGCAGCTCGCACGGGTCCATGCCGTCGGGGGCGACGGCGACGAACGACTGGGCGGCCCAGCGCTGGTCCTCGCCGAAGGCCTTCATCGCGGCCTTCTGCCCCGCGGCGTCACCATCGAAGGTGAACACGACGCGTGCGGGCGGGCCGTCGGTCTCGTCGCGCATGATCCGGCGCAGCACCTTGATGTGGTCGACGCCGAACGCGGTGCCGCACGTCGCGACGGCCTCCCCGACCCCGGACAGGTGCGCCGCCATGACGTCGGTGTAGCCCTCGACGACGACGGCCCGCCGTTGCGAGGCGATGGCCTTCTTCGCCGCGTCGAGGCCGTAGAGCACGTGCGACTTCTTGTAGATCGGCGTCTCCGCGGTGTTGAGGTACTTCGCCGCGATGCGGTCGTCGTCGAAGAGGCGACGCGCGCCGAAGCCGATGGTGTCGCCGGTCGTGTCACGGATCGGCCAGACGAGCCGACCGCGGAACCGGTCGTAGAGGCCGCGGCTGCCCCGCCCGCACAACCCCGCGGTGACGAGCTCGGCCTCGGTGAAGCCCCGCTCGCGCAGGTGGCGGGCGAGGGCCTCGCCACCCTGGGGGGCGAACCCGACGCCGAACTGCTCGGCGGCGGCGCCGTCGAACCCGCGGTCGCGCAGGAAGTCGCGCCCGGCGCGGGCCTCGGGTCGGCCGGTGTCGAGCAGGAGGGAGGCGTAGAACTCCTGGGCCACCCGGTGCGCCTCGACGAGCCGCGCTCGGGTGCCGAGCGAGACCCCGCCCTCGCGGGGCCCGCCGCCCTCGTCGTAGCGCAGCTCGAGGCCGAGCTTGCCGGCGAGCCGCTCGATCGCCTCGGTGAACGTCAGGTGCTCGACGTTCTGGACGAACGCGATGACGTCGCCACTCTCGCCGCAGCCGAAGCAGTGGTACGTGCCGACGGCCGGGCGCACCGTGAAGCTGGGGGTTTTCTCGTCGTGGAACGGGCACAGCCCCTTGAGCGACCCGACGCCGGCAGGCCGCAGCGTCACGTGGTCGCGGACGACGTCCTCGATGGACGTGCGCTCCTTGACCGTCGTGATGTCCTCGGACCTGATCCGACCCGCCACGCATCCTCCTGACGTATGCCGCGAGTCTAGGTCGTGCCGGGGCGGCACCAGCGCCGGTGCAGGGCGAGGGCCCGGACGTCGGTCAGCGAGGCGACCTGGTCGACGAGCACCCGCAGCGCGCCGGCATCCCCCGCGGCCGCGTCCCAGTCGGCGCGCAGGTCGGGGTCGAGCCGGTCGGGGTCGGCCCCGTAGGCCGCGAGGAGCTCCGCGACGACCTCGCGTTGCCGGGCGTGGAGGGCGACGCGCTCGGCCGCGTGCATGACGTAGTGGGCGGCGACCGCCTTGAGCACGGCGCACTCGGCCCGTGACGCGCGGGGGACGACGAGACGCCCCGCGTGCCGGGTGAGCGGCCCCGGGCCGTGCTCGGCGCGGGTCGCCTGCTCGACGGCCACGACGAACCGCCCGATGAGGTGCGAGGTCATGTCCTTGAGGGCGGCGAGCGCCGGGCGGGAACCGTCGAAGGTGGCCGGGACGGCGCCGGTCGCGAGGAGCCGCTCGAGGGCGGCACCGAGCTCGTCGGCGCCGAGGTCGGGCTCGTAGATCTCGCCGGCGACGCCGAGCACGGCCTCGACGTCGGCGCGGTCGCGCAGCCGGCGCGGGTCGAGCCAGCCGGACGCCACGGCATCCTCGACGTCGTGCACCGAGTAGGCGACGTCGTCGGACCAGTCCATGACCTCGGCCTCGACGGACCGCCGGCCCTCGGGCGCGCCGGCGCGGAACCAGCCGAAGACGTCGAGGTCGTCGTCGTAGACGCCGAACTTCACGGTGGGGTGCGGGGAGGCGCCGCGCCGCCACGGGTACTTCGTCGCCGCGTCGAGGCTGGCCCGGGTGAGGTTGAGCCCGGCGGAGCGACCGTCAGGGCGGGCGCGCTTGGCCTCGAGCCGGGTCAGCAGCCGCAGGGTCTGGGCGTTGCCCTCGAAGCCGCCGATGCCTGCCGCGACGGCGTCGAGGGCGGTCTCCCCGTTGTGCCCGAACGGGGGGTGGCCGAGGTCGTGCGCGAGGCACGCGGTGTCGACGACGTCGGCGTTGCAGCCCAGGGCCGCGCCGAACTCCCGGCCGATCTGGGCCACCTCGAGGGAGTGGGTGAGCCGGTTGCGCACGAAGTCGTCGCTGCCCGGCTGGACGACCTGGGTCTTCGCGGAGAGCCGCCGCAGGCTCGCCGAGTGCAGCAGGCGGGCCCGGTCTCGGGCGAAGTCGTCGCGGTCGGCACGCTTGTGGGCGGGGTCCTCGGCGACCCAGCGCTCCCGGTCGCGCTCGGTGTAGGTCACGGCCGCGAGCCTACGGCGCGGGGATGCCGTCCGGCCCCGTCGCGGGCTCCGGCTGCGGTGCCTCGGTGGCTGGCACGGCGGCGTCAGCAGCGGTGGCGGCGGCAGCAGCGGCGGAGGCACCGCGCTCAACCCACCGGGGCGGGGTGCCGTAGCGCTGCGGTGGGACGAGCCGCCCGGCGGCGCAGTCGTCGACGAGCTGGGCCATCCGGCGCTCGCGGGTCGCCTGCTGCTTGGCGGTCATGACCCAGTGGGTGACCTGCCGCCGGTAGGTGGGCGTCGCGACCTCCCAGAACGCCGCCGCGGCGGGGTGCCCGGCGAGCCGGGCCGCCAGCTCGGGCGCGAGCTCGACCCCGTCGCCCTCGAAGCTGTAGACGCCGCTGCGGTCGGAGCGCCGCCGGGCGAAGGCCGCCAGCCCGCTCGGTCGCATCCGCCCCTGGGCCGTGAGCTCCTCGACCGCGGCGATGTTGACGGTGCTCCAGTTGCTGCCGGGCTTGCGGGGGGTCCAGCGCTGGCGGGTCGTGTCGTCGTCGATGCGCTGCGCCTTGCTGTCGATCCAGCCCCAGCACAGGGCCTCGCGCACGGCATCGGCCCAGGTGAGCCCGCGGTCGGCGACGTGCTTCTTGCGCAGGCCCATCCACAGCTCGGTGGCCGTGTCGTGGTGGAGCTCGAGCCAGCGACCGAACTCGGCGGCGTCGCCGAAGAACAGCGCGGGCCGGTCGGGGGTGCCCCCCGGGGTGCCGACCTGCTCTGCCATGCAGCCCAACCTAGCGACGCCGTCCGACACCCGGGTAGCGACGCCGTCCGACAGCCGGGTAGCGACGCCGTCCGACACCCCGGCTGCGGCGGCGGACGACCCAGCCGTCAGTCACCACTCGGCGAAACCGGGGTTCTGGCACCGGTTCCGCCGACCCTTGTCGTCGGCTCAGGTCGCGGACACCCGCCGGGCGGGGCACCTCGGCGAGCACGCCAGGACCGACCCCGGGTAGCCGCGCGCCCTGAGGGCGGCGTGCACGTCGACGGCCAGGCCGCACGGGTCCCCCTCGACGTCGACCCATCCGGCGCGCAGGGTGACGCGCCCCGTGCCGGCCGCCTGCCGGTCCCGGCGCCGGTCGAACGCGACGGACTCCCCCTCGTGCCCGAGCCGTCCGTCGACCTCCACCACGACGAGCCACTCCTCGTACTCGAAGTCACGCCGTCTGGACCCGTCGGGGCGCTGGATCGTCGCAGGTGGCAGCCCGTGGGGCCGCTCGACCCGGCGGACGTACGACACCTCCAGGACGCTCTCCGCCCCCTCGGCCACGACGCCGAGCGCGACCGTGAGGATGTGGCGGTGGCGGTGGCGCGCCCGAGCCGCGAGCGCCGCGTCCAGGGCGGCCGGCGTGGTGCGCCGCTTCTGCACCCACCGGGCCGCGGTGGCGACGGCATCGCGCCACTCGGCCCCGGGTGCCTCGGCGAGGTCGAGCACCGTCTGCTCGGCGGTCGTGACCGGAAGTCCCCTGCGCCTCACCACCTCCAGCCCGACGTGCCGCCGGTACCGGGTGCCGGGCAGTCGCGTCACCGACCTGCGCGCAGGCACGGCGACCGTGATGACGGGTGGCGCCCCGGACGCCACCCCGTGGAGGTGCTCTGCCGCCCGCAGGCTGAGGGCACACCCGTCGCCACCGCGCAGAACCGCGGCGTGAGCCCGGCCGAGCCAGTCGAGCTCGCCGGTCTGCGCACAGTAGAGCCCCTGCCCCAGACGACTCCACCGCCCCGAGGACACGCGCCACCGGATGCCGTCCTCGGTGAGGCCTGCGGCGAGGGCCTGGGCCGTCGTGCACACCCCGTGCTGCGACCTGATGAGTGCGTCGAGCTCCATGGCCCTGAGAATGCCCGGGTCGAGCGGAGCGGCTCGGCCGTCATCCACAGGACGCGCACCGGATGTGGCAGCGGTCGTCGAAACCCGTGCCATGACCCCGGCTTCGACGACCGGTGTGCGCCACGACCGGTGTCGTCCGAAGGACCCGCGCCGCCGGGCTCGACGCGGTCAGCCCCCGGAGACGCTGAGCTCGGCCTGGGCCACCTGGGCCGACTGCGCCGCGTCGAGGTCGCGCGAGCGCAGCCAGTTCTCCGGCAGGGCCACGACCCGGGGTGACCCGGCCCTCCCCCGCTGCCCCTCCGCGGCCGCACCGGGCCAGGGCGCGTCGAGGGCCATCGTGCCGATGAGGTCGTCGAGCGCCGGGAGGCTGTCGACGAGGGCGAGCTGGTTGCGCACGGTCGAGCCGGCCGGAAACCCCTTGAGGTACCAGGCGACGTGCTTGCGGATGTCGCGACAGGCCCGCAGCTCGTCGCCGTCGTAGAAGTCGACGAGGTAGACCGCGTGCCGGCGCAGGGTCGCCGTCACCTCGCGCAGGCCGGGCCGCACCCGGGCGTCGGACCCGGCGAACGCCGCCGCGAGGTCGGTGAACAGCCAGGGCCGGCCCAGGCAGCCGCGGCCGACGACGACGCCGTCGCACCCGGTCTGCCGCACCATGTCCAGCGCGTCCTCGGCCGACCAGATGTCCCCGTTGCCGAGCACGGGCACCGTCGTCACGCTCTCCTTGAGGCGGGCGATCGCCGACCAGTCGGCCCGGCCCGAGTACGCCTGCGCCGCCGTGCGGCCGTGGAGCGCGACCGCCGCGGCGCCCTCCCCCTCGGCGATCCGGCCGGCGTCGAGGTAGGTCACGTGCTCGGCGTCGATGCCGACGCGCATCTTGACGGTGACGGGCACGGCATACGGCTCCGCCTCGCGGACGACGGCCGCGACGATGCCGCGGAAGAGCTCGGTCTTCCACGGCAGCGCGGCACCCCCGCCCTTGCGGGTCACCTTGGGCACGGGGCACCCGAAGTTGAGGTCGATGTGGTCGGCGCGGTCCTCGGTGACGAGCATCCGGGCCGCGAGGCCCGCCGTCGCCGGGTCGACGGAGTACAGCTGCACCGAGCGGGGGTGCTCCTGCGGGTCGTGCGAGATGAGCCGCAGCGTCTCCGGCGTGCGCTCGACGAGCGCCCGCGAGGTGACCATCTCCGAGACGTACAGGCTCGTCGCCCCGGACGCGCCCCCAGCCTCGAGCCCCGCGGAGCCGTACTCCCGGCACAGGCGGCGGAAGGCCCGGTTCGTGATGCCGGCCATCGGCGCGAGGACGACCGGCGACTCGACGACGTGCCGGCCGATGTGCAGGGGCGGCAGGACGGGAGCGGCGGACGGAGCCGCGGGCTCGGGGACGGCGGTGGTGGCGGACGCGACAGGCATGATGCCGTCCATTGTCCCCCGACTAGGGTGGGGCCGTGGCACGACGGCCGGACGGGGGCTCGCGGGAGGATGCCGGCGTCCACGTCACGTGGCTCGGGCACGCCACCGTCCTGCTCGAGGTCGCGGGGGTGCGCCTCCTCACCGACCCCCTGCTCCGAGCGCGCTTCGGCCCCCTGCGCCGGCGCGGCGACCTCCCGGTGCACCGGCACGTCGACGACGTCGACGCCGTCCTGCTCAGCCACCTCCACCACGACCACGCCGACCTGCCGTCGCTGCGCCGCCTCGGGCACGTGCCCGTGCTCACCGACCCCGCGAACGTGCCGTGGGTCGACCGCCAGCACCTCGGGGTCGGCGACGCGTCGGCCGACGAGTGGCGGCCCGTGGCCCCCGGAGTCGAGGTGCTCCTCGTACGCGCCGACCACGACGCCCGCCCCATGCCGCACCGGCCGAACGGCACGACCGGGATGCTCGTGCGCGGCGGCGGGGTCGTCGTCTGGTTCGCCGGCGACACCTCCCTCCACGACGAGATGACCCTGCTCCCCGAGCTGGCCGGCGCCCCGGTCGACCTCGCGCTGCTGCCGGTCGGCGGCTGGGGGCCGCGCCTGTCCCCGGGGCACATGGGTCCGGCCGAGGCCGCCGAGGCCGCGGCCCGCAGCGGGGCGCGGCACGTCGTGCCGATCCACTACGGGACGCTGCACCCCACCGGCTGGCCCGCGACGAGGCTGGGCTGGACGACCGACCCCGGCCACCGCCTCGTCGAGGTGCTCCCGCGGTGGAGCGACGCCACGCTCCACGTCCCCGACGTCGGCGGCGCCGTGCGGGTCACCCCGAGGGGCGGCGTGCCGACGTGACGAGCTCCCACAGCGCGGCCGCCGTCTCGTGCGGGTGCGTCAGGGGGAAGACGTGCAGGCCGTGTCGCACGGTGACGACTCGCACCCATCGGGCCGACCGCGCCGCGCGGGCGTAGCGCCGGACGTCGACCCGCAGCTGGTCGAGCTGGCCGTTGACGAGGAGCACCGGAGCGGTCACGTCGGCGAGCATCTCGGGCCGGCACCGGCCCATGACACCGGCCCACGCCGCCGGGATGCCGTCGAAGCCGTACCCGGCCTCCTTGATGACGTGGGCGAGCTCCTCGGGCAGCAGGGCGGCGAACTGGCGGTCCAGGGCCCGGGACATCCGGTCGACGCCGAGCCGCTGCTCCACCCCCGCGATCGCCCGGTAGAGCGCGGCCCCGGGACCGGCGGGCACCGCGGAGGCCCCGAGCAGCCCGAGCCCGGCGAGCCGGCGCGGGTGCTCGGCGGCCCACGCGAGCGCCAGGTACCCGCCGAGGCTGTGGCCGACGAGCACGACGGGCAGACCGGGCGTCCCGCCCTCCACCGCGTCACCGACGACCTCGAGCGCCCGCTCCCACGTGAACGCCTCGTCGCGGCGCGACCCGTGCGCGGGCAGGTCCGGCACGGCGAGCTCGACGTCGGGGCCGAGGAGCGCGGCGTACCGCCACCACTGGGCACCGCTCAGCTGCGACCCGTGGACGAGGACGACGCGCACCGGGGCTCCCACGCCGTCATCCTCCCCCAGCCGCCCCGGACCACGGTGGTTGGATGGACGGGTGCGAGCCCTCGTGACCCCCGACGACCTCGCCGCCGACCTCGAGCGGGGCGCGGTGCGGGTCGTCGACGTCCAGTACGCGCTCACCGGCACGCCCGGCCGCGAGCTGTATGCCGTCGCGCACGTCCCCGGCGCACCCCACCTCGACCTCGACGCGGCGCTCGCGGGACCGCCCGGGGTGCGCGGACGGCATCCGCTGCCCGACCCCGGCGTCCTCGAGGTCGCCCTGCGGGAGTGCGGCCTCGACGACGACACCGAGGTCGTCGTCTACGACCAGCGGACCTCGCTCGGCGCCGGACGCGCCTGGTGGGTGCTGCGCTGGGCCGGGCACCCGGGCGTGCGCGTGCTCGACGGCGGCCTCGCGGCCTGGCGTCGGGCCGGGCTGCCGCTGACCGCCGAGGTGCCTCGCCCCGCCCCCGGCACGATCACCGTGCGCCCCGGCTCGGTGCCGGTGCTCGACGCCGTGTCCGCGGCCGGCATGGCCCGCTCGGGCGTCCTGCTCGACGTGCGCACCCCCGAGCGTCACCGCGGCGACAGCGAGCCGATCGACCGGGTCGCCGGACGCGTGCCGGGATCGGTCAACCTGCCGATGGCCGACCTGCTCGCCGCCGACGGCACCTTCCTTCCCCCCGACGGCATCCGGGGGCGAGCGGCGCGGGTGGGGGTGCACCGCGACACCCCGGTCGGCACGATGTGCGGCTCGGGCGTGACCGCCGCCCAGATGGCCCTCGCCCTGCACACGGCCGGCATCGACGCGATCCCCTACATCGGGTCGTGGAGCGAGTGGATCGAGGACCCCGGGCGTCCGGTGGCCACCGGCCCGACGCCGTGACGAGGGGCAGCCCGGGCCCCCTCAGAGGATGAAGGACCCGGAGAACGCCCCCTCGCCCGAGTCACGGTCGACCTCCGCGACGCGCCACAGGCGCCCACCGGCGACGTCCCAGGCGAGGACCCGTCGGATGGGGAACTCGAACCCGGTTCGCTGGGAGCGTGACTCGAACAGCAGCACGCCCCCCGGCTGCCACGCCAGGGCGCGGAAGCACCGGTCCGGGACGAGGTCGGTCCGCTGCGCCGCGAGGACGCTCGGCACCGGCTGCGTGCCCGGCGGCACGGCGACGAGCCCCTGGGACCGGCCCGCGGCACGCTGGTAGCCGGCGGTCAGGTAGGCGAAGACGGCCACCCACCCCGCGGCGTCGGAGACCGAGAGCCCGTTCGGCACGACGGGGGGGCCGACCAGCTCGCGGCTGCCCGTGAGCGCGCCCGTGCGGGAGTGGGTGCGCAGCACGGCCCCCGGGTCGCCGAGCGCGAGGTCGGCCCAGCCCGCGTGGACCGGTCCCTCGGCGCCCCGCACCGTGCCCCGGACCGTGTCGACGACCCAGCTCTCGTACCGGCCGTGGGCGACGACCGTGACATCGTCGACGGCCCACCCGACCGACCTCAGGGCCAGGTCGGGCACCGCCACCTCGACGACCGACCCGTCGCGCGCGTCGAGCACGACGATCCCGAACGGCCGGAGGAAGACGACGCGGTGGCGGCCGGCGGCGATGGTGCGCGGATGGAGGTCGGTCTCCTCGCCGAGGTTCGGCAGCACCGCCATGGGGGCGAGCACGTACTGCCCCCGCACACCCGGGCAGAGCAGCACCGGGCTGACGGCGCCGTCTGCCGTGGGGGCGAAGAGCACCGCGCGGACCGGGCCGCGGATGCCGCGCAGGCCACCCTCGCCCAGCACGGGCGCCGTGGCGGGGTGCCCGGCCCGGAGGTGGCCGGGGAGCCCGAGGCCGTCGGCACCCGGAAACCGCGGCAGGCGGACCTCGGACCGTGGGTCGGGCGCCAGGAAGACGGCGACGCCGTCGACCTCGACCGACGGCAACCGGCCGTCCACGAGCGCGGGCGGGGTGCTCTCGACCGGGACCGGGCGCCGGTCGGTGGGATCGCGCGCCACGACACTCGCGACCACGCCCGCCGCCGCCACGACGCCGACGCCGAGCACCGTGCGACGGACCACGGTGCGGTGCCGGGTGCGGGCCTCCGCCAGGGCGTCGCCGGCGAGGTCGGGGTCGGGCAGGTCGTCGCTCGCGAGCTCGAGGAGCGGCCCGATCTCGCTCGTCATCGGGTCCGGCGCGGCCTGCGGCCAGGGGTCGGTCAACGCGGCCCGCAGCAGGGCCATCGCCTCCCCGGCCTGCGCCTCCACGGTCGCGACCGAGCACCCGAGGACCTCGGCGGCCTCCGGCTCGGAGCGGGCGTCGAGGGCGAGGAGGACGAGCACGGCGCGCTGCCGGGCGGTCAGGGTGCGCAGGGCCCGCTGGACGTCGCGGCGCAGCCGCGCCTCGTCGGCCCGCCAGGCGTCGTCGTCCGGCTCCTCCCACACCGGTGCGGACAGCGCGCTCTCGAGGCGCTGTCGCACCTCCTCGGCATCCCACGGGGCGCGATCGGGATCGACCGGCTCCGTCCCGGTCGGCCCGGTGCCGGTGCCGGTGCCGCGGTCTCGCGCCGACCTGAGGGCCTCGCGGTACAGGGACCGACGCACGAAGGCGTCCGGCAGCTCGTGGCGGACCGAGTCCCAGTGGCGCGCGAGCGTGACGAGCGCGGCGTGCACGAGGTCCTCGGCCCGGTGCGCGTCACCGCACACGAGGAACGCCGACCGCACCAGCGTGCGCTCGCGCGCCTGGGCGAACTCCTCGAAGTCGGCGTCGGAGGACCTGTGCGGACCCGACGCGGTCACCACGCACCTCCTCGCCTCGTCGCGCCCCCTCCCACTGTCCCGCCGACCCACCGGCCGTGACCAAGGATGTGGTGGCGGTCTCGCCGGGCGTCACCCCGTGTACATGCCGGTGAACTCCCCGACCCCGGACGCCGCCCGGTCGACGTCGGCGACCCGCCACAGCCGGGCCCCGATCACGTCCCACGCGAGGACGCGCCGCACCGTGCCCTGGAACCCCGCCCGCTCCGAGCGCGCCTCGAAGAGGATGACGTCCTGCGGGCCCCACGCGAGCGGCCGGTAGCAGGCGTTCGGGACGAGCGCGCTCCGGGTCGCGGCGAGGACCCTGGGGACGGGGCGCAGGTCGCCCTGGACCGCGACGAGCCCCTGGGTGCGTTCGACGTCGCGCTGGACGGTGTCCGGGAGGAACGCGCCCACGGCGACCCACCCCTCGGTGTTCGACACGGACGGCCCGGTGGGCAGGACCGGCGGTCCCCGCAGCTCGCGGCTACCGGTCAGCTCGCCCCGGCCGGAGTAGGTGCGCAGCAGCGGGGACCCGTCGACGTCGGCGAGGTCGGCCCAGTCGGCGTGCACGGGGTCGTCGGAGTGCCGCACGACCCCGCGGCCCGGGTCGATGAGCCAGTTGTCGTCCCGCCCGCGCGCGACGACGGTGACGCCGTCGCGCGCCCAGCCCGCCGTCTTGAGCGTCGGGTCCGGCACCTCGACCTCGACGACCGAGCCGTCCCGCGCGTCGAGCACGACGACCCGTCCCGACTGGTGGAACACGATCCGGTGCCGGTCCTCGGCGACGGCGCGGGGGTCCATGGCGGGGGGCGACCCGTCCGGGAGCCGGAGCTGGATGCCGGGCACGAGGATGTGCGTCACCGCCGCGCCCGGTGCGTAGAGCACGGGGTTGAGCCGCCTGCCCTCGGCGCCGACGAGGAAGACGGCCCGCACCGGCTCGGAGACCCCGGCCAGCCCGCCCTCGCCGAGCACCGCTCGGGTCGTCGGGTCGCCGGGCCCGAGGTGGCGCGGGATCGCGAGCTCGTCGGCCCCCGGGTACGGCGGGAGCCGCCCCTCGGCCCGGGGGTCGGGGGCCATGAACACGGTGATCCCGTCGACCTCCACGAAGGCCAGCCGCCCGTCGGCACCGGCCGTCGTCGCGGCCGCCGATGGGGGGGCACGGAGCGGGTCGGGCGGGGGCTCGCGCACGACGACGGCGACGACGGCCGCCGCGGCCGCCACGAGCCCGGAACCGAGCACGGTGCGCCGCACGACGGACCGGTGCCGCCACCGGGCCTGCGCCCAGGCCTGCTCGGCGAAGTCGACGTCCGCGAGGTCGTCCGCCGCCAGCTCGAGGAGCTCCCTCACCTCCTCCGTCAACGGGCTCGGGGCATCCGCCGGCCACGGGTCGGTGATCCCCGCCCGCAGGGCGGGCAGGGCCTCGTCGCCCTGGGCTCGCACCGTGGCCACCGACCAGCCGAGGACCTCGGCCGCGTCGCGCTCGCCGCGCTCGTCGAAGGCGCGCAGCACGACGACGGCCCGCTGGCGCGGCGTCAGCGCGTCGAGCGCGTCCAGGACCTCCGCCCGTCGCCTCGCCTCCTCGGCCTCCCACGTGTCCACCGGCACGTCCCGGGCCACGTCGGTCGGGGCGGCCGCCACGTCCCCCTCGGGCCGCCGGGCGCGCCACGAGGCGATGGCGTCGCGGTAGAGGGCGCGGCGCACGAACGCGTCGGGCTGCTCGTCGCGCACCTGGTCCCAGTGCCCCGCCAGCCTCACGAGCGCCGCACGCAGGAGGTCCTCGGCGAGCTGCGGGTCGCCGGTCACGAGGAACGCGGCGCGCTGCAGCGTGCGCTGGCGGGCCTGCACGTACTCGACGAAGTCGAGCTCGGCCGGCCACCCGGCATCCGTCCCGGCCACGGTCCACCTCCTCGCCTCGTCGCGCCGTGCTCCACTCTCCCAACGACGCACCGGTGGCGAAAGGCACCACGTTTGGTTGGATCGTGGCATGACGGATGCCGGTGGGCTGCCCCTCCCGATGTGGGCGGGCGGGTCACCCGACCGCGAGGACGCCTCGGCCCTGGCCGTCGACGCCGATGACCGGCTCGGCCGCGGCGACGTCGACGGCGCGGTCGCCTCGCTGCGCGAGGCGTGGACCCTCGTCGAGGACGACCCCGGGAGCGCCGGGACGGCCGCGGCCTGCCTGCGCGTCCTCCTCCACCTCGGCAACGTCGACCGCGCCGTCGACCTCCTCCTCCCGCGGCTCGGCTGGGCCGGCGAGGTCGCCGAACCATGGGAGCGGATGTGGTTCTGCGCCACCGCCGCCCACGTCCTCGAGCAGGCCGGCTCGTCCGGCCTCGCCCCTGCGACCGTCGGTGGCCGGGCCGCCGCGGAGGTCGCCGCCGACCTGGCGCGCACGGCCGGCGCCCTCGCCTCGTCGTTCGACGCGCACGACGGGTCGGCCGGGGCCGCCCGGGCTCTCGCCGCGGCCCACGACCCGGCCCTCGTCGGGTCCGAGCCCACCCTGCCCCCGACCCGGCTGCCGAGCACGCCACCCCCTCGACCCGACCCCGCGGATGCCGTGCCCGCGACCACCCCCGTCGTCGACCGGGCGGCCGCCCTGCGGGAGGCCATCGCATCGTCGCAGGGCGACCTCGAGGCCCACACCGGGGCCTGGCTGCGCGACCGGGACGCCCTCCTGCCCGTCGCCTCCACCGACGAGTGGGTCGCCGTCTCGCTCCTCGACCGGGTGAGCGCCCAGGCGGCAGGGGACCCCCGGCGGCACCGCGAGCTGCTCACCTCGGCCCTCGAGGCCGCCCGGGCGGCCGGGGACCTCGCGGGCGAGGTGCGCTCCGCGGGGGAGCTGGCGGTGCTCGACGTCGTCGTGGCGACCCGGCCCGAGGCGGCCACCGAGGCGCGGGCGAGGGCCCGGGCGTGCGCCGAGCGGCTCGAGTCGAACGGGAAGGACGCCGAGGCCGCCGGCCTCTGGCGGCGGCTCGCGTGGTTCGGCGGCGCGGGGGACGCGGCCGGCGACATCGGCCGCGCCGCGGCGGCCTACGGCCGGGCCGGCCTCGACGAGCCCCGGCTGCTCTGCCTCGTCGAGGGCGCGGCGGCCGTCGCCCCCACGGACCCCGTGACGGCATCCGGCATCCTCGACGACCTCGAGCCGCACACCGACGGGCGACCCGAGCTGGCGGCCACCGTGCTCGACGTGCGCGCCCGGCTCGCCCGGGCCGCCGGCGACCTCGACGCCGCGCAGACCCACCTGCGGCGCGCGCTGCGGATCCGCGGCGTCCCCGACCGGGTCCGGCTCGCCGCGCTCCTCGCGCTGAGCGACGTGCTCGTCGAGCAGGGCGCCTGGGACGAGCTCGAGGGGCCGGCCGCCGACCTCGTGGCCGCCGCGACCCGCGACCACGACCCCGTGCTGCTCGCCTACGGGCAGCGCTTCCTCGGCCTCGCGTACGTCGAGACCGGCCGGCCCGCTGAGGCCGCCGAGCTGCTCGAGGCCGCGCTGCCGGTACTGCGCGAGCACGGGCCCGGACTCGTCGGGCCGGTCGCGTGGGCCCTGGGCAACGCGCTCGCGACGCTGGGCCGGTGGGAGCGGGCCACCGGGGCGTTCTCGGCCGCTGCGGAGGCCTTCGACGCCGACGGGCGCCTCCTCGAGGCGGCCCACGCGCACTGGCGGGCGGCAGCGACCGCGTGGGAGTCCGACGACGCCGTCGCCGCTGCCGGGCACTTCGACGTGGCCGCGACGCGGGCGCACGACTGCGGGGCTGTCGCGCTCCACGTCGACGCGCTGCGGTCCCGGGCCGCGCTGCGCGCCGAGGGGGGCGACGTCGACGGGGGCCTTCGTGCCCTCGACGACGCCGTGGCGTCGGGCGAGCGCCTGGCCGCCCGGCTCGGCTCGGTGCCCGACGAGGCCTTCGACCCCGAGGTCCTCGAACCGGACGTCCTGCGCCAGGGGGCGCACCTGCTCGCCGACGGCGGACGGGTCGACGAGGCCGTGGCGCGGCTCGGGCGAGCCCGGGCCCTCGTCGGCGGCGACCTCGAGATCGTGCTGCGGGCGGAGGCCGCGATGGTGCTCGCGGACGCCGACCGGCTCGACGAGGTGGAGCCGGACCTGCGCGCAGTGGTCGCCGAGCTGCACGCCGCCGGTCTCGCCGACCCGCGGGCCGAGGCCGCGGGCGTCCTCGCGCGGGCCCTCGACCGGGCCGGTCGCACCGTCGAGGCCGAGGAGGCGTGGGCCAGGTGGGGGCCCGACGCCTGAGGGTCAGGCGCCGACGAGGCGCTCTGCGAGCCACCCCTCGACCCGGTCGAGCGCGACGCGCTCCTGGGCCATCGAGTCGCGCTCGCGGATGGTCACGGCCTGGTCCTGCAGGGTGTCGAAGTCGACGGTGATGCAGAACGGCGTGCCGATCTCGTCCTGGCGGCGGTACCGACGGCCGATCGCGCCGGCGTCGTCGAAGTCGACGTTCCAGCTGCGACGCAGCGTCGTGGCGAGGTCGCGGGCCTTCGGCGACAGGTCGGCGTTGCGGGAGAGCGGCAGCACCGCCGCCTTGACCGGCGCGAGGCGGGGGTCCAGGCGCAGCACGACGCGCTTGTCGACCCCGCCCTTGGTGTTGGGCGCCTCGTCCTCGGTGTAGGCGTCGACGAGGAAGGTCATGAGGCTGCGCGACAGGCCGGCCGCCGGCTCGATGACGTAGGGGGTGTACTTCTCGCCGCTCGTCTGGTCGAAGTAGACGAGGTCGGTGCCGGAGTGCTGCGAGTGCGTGCCGAGGTCGAAGTCGGTGCGGTTCGCGATGCCCTCGAGCTCACCCCACTCGCTGCCGGCGAAGTGGAACCGGTACTCGATGTCGACGGTGCGCTTGGAGTAGTGCGAGAGCTTCTCCTGCGGGTGCTCGTAGTGCCGCAGGTTCTCGGGCCGGATGCCGAGGTCGGTGTACCAGCGGGTGCGCTCGTCGATCCAGTACTGGTGCCACTGCTCGTCCTCGCCCGGCTCGACGAAGAACTCCATCTCCATCTGCTCGAACTCGCGGGTGCGGAAGATGAAGTTGCCCGGCGTGATCTCGTTGCGGAAGCTCTTGCCGGTCTGGGCGATGCCGAACGGCGGCTTCCGGCGCGAGGCCTGCATGACGTTGAGGAAGTTGATGAAGATGCCCTGCGCGGTCTCGGGCCGCAGGTAGTGCAGGCCGGACTCGTCCTCGATGACGCCGAGGTGCGTCTTGAGCATCATGTTGAACTCGCGCGGCTCGGTCCACTGGCCGCGGGTGCCGCAGTTCGGGCAGGCGATCTCGGCGAGGGGGATCGCGTCGGGGTCGACGTCCCGGCCCTTCCTCGCCTCCTTGTCGGCCACCGCCTCCTGCATGTGGTCGACGCGGAAGCGCTTGTGGCAGCTGTGGCACTCGGTGAGCGGGTCGGTGAACTCGCCGACGTGGCCGGAGGCGACCCAGGTCTGCCGGGGCAGGATGATCGAGGAGTCCAGGCCCACGACGTCCTCGCGCGCGGTGACCATCGAGCGCCACCACTGGCGCTTGATGTTCTCCTTGAGCTCGACCCCGAGCGGGCCGTAGTCCCAGGCCGACCTCGTGCCGCCGTAGATCTCACCGCACGGGAAGACGAACCCGCGACGCTTGCAGAGGGAGACGACGGTGTCGACGACGGAGGTGGGGGCGGCCATGCGCGCAAGGCTAGCCGGGGCCCGACCCTCCGACCGAACCGGTCAGCCGGGCCAGCCGGGCCAGCCCGTAGGCTGGTCCACCGTGTCCAGCCTCCGTGAGTCCTTCGAGCGCGCCAGCCTGCCGGCCCTGACCTGGCTGAGCGGCCTGCCCCGCGTCGTGCCCTTCCTGTTCGTCCTCGCTCTCGTCGTCGCCGGCCTCCTCGTCCCCGGCTGGGGCTGGGTGCTCATCGCCGTCGCCGTGCTGCTCCTCGCGTGGATCGCCCTGCTCGCCTGGCCCCGGCTCTCGGTGGCCGAGCGACTCATGCGGGTCGCCGTCGTCGTCATGCTCGCCGCCATCGCCATCACCCAGGCGGTCCCCCGCGGCTGACGCATTTGACAACCATTCTCAATGCGAATGAGAATGGTTGTCATGAAGCCGGCCCTCGCCCTCCTCGCGTGCGCCCTGCTCCTCGGCGGGTGCGGAGCCGGTGACGTGGGCGCCGGCTCCGACGCGGCGGACGGCAGGATGCCGGTCACCGCCGCGTTCTACCCGCTCGCCTTCCTCTCCGAGCGGGTCGGTGGCGACCTCGTCGAGGTCTCGACGCTCACCAAGCCGGGCACCGAGCCCCACGACCTCGAGCTGACGCCGAAGGCCGTCGCCGGGCTGTCGCAGGCCAGGGCCGTCGTCCTCCTCGCGGGTTTCCAGCCCGCCGTCGACGAGGCGGTGGCGTCGCAGGCGGGCGAGGCGGCCGTCGACGTCACCGACGCCGCGGAGCTCACCCCCGGGCCCGGCGGGACCACCGACCCGCACTTCTGGCTCGACCCGACCCGGATGGCCGCGGTCGCGACCTCGCTCGGCGAGGCCTTCGCCGAGCGCGACCCCGACGACGCGGCAGCGTACCGCGCGAACGCCGCCGCGCTCGTCACCGACCTCACCGCCCTCGACGAGGAGTACCGCACCGGCCTGGCGTCGTGCGAGAGCACCGAGCTCGTCACCGGCCACGCGGCCTTCGGGTACCTCGCACAGCGCTACGGGCTCGGGCAGGAGGGCATCGCCGGCATCTCCCCCGACGCCGAGCCCGACGCCGCGACCCTGCGCGAGCTCACCGAGCACGTCCGCGAGGCCGGGGTGACCACGGTCTACGCCGAGACGCTCGTCCCCCCCGCGCTCGCCGAGACGATCGCCCGCGAGACGGGTGCGAAGGTCGCCGTCCTCGACCCCCTCGAAGGGATCACGGACGCCTCGGCGGGTGCGGACTACCTTGAGGTCATGCGCGCCAACCTGCGCACCCTGCGCGAGGGTCAGTCCTGCTCGTGACGACACCGTCGACGTCCCCGCTCGTCCGGCTGCGGTCGGCGGCCTTCGGGTACGCCGACCGCCCCGTCGTGTCCGGGGTCGACCTCGACGTGAGCGCCGGCGAGGTCGTCGCGCTCCTCGGCCCCAACGGGTCGGGCAAGTCCACCCTCGTGCGCGGCATCCTCGGCCTCGCTGACCGGCACGCGGGTGAGGTCGAGCTGTTCGGCACCCCCCTCGACCGCTTCGACGAGCACACCCGGATCGGCTACGTCCCGCAGCGCCACTCGCTCTCGGCGTCGGTGCGCGCGACCGTCACCGAGATCGTCGAGGTCGGTCGCCTCCCCCACCGCCCCTGGTGGCGACCGTCGTCGCGCGAGGACCACGCCATCGTCCGCGAGGCCGTCGCCGACGTGGGGCTCGGAGACCGCGCCCACGAGGAGGTCGCGTCCCTGTCCGGGGGGCAGCAGCGCCGGGTGCTCATCGCCCGGGCGCTCGCCGGGCGCCCGGAGATGCTCGTCATGGACGAGCCGACCGCGGGGGTCGACCGCACGAGCCAGGAGGCCCTCGCGGTCGTGCTCCGCCGGCTCGCCGACCGCGGCACCTCGATGGTCGTCGTGACCCACGAGCTCGAGGCCCTCGAGGGTCTCGTCACCCGGATCGTCTGCCTCGACACCGGCCACGTCGACTTCGACGGCAGCCCCGCGGCGTACGCCGAGCACCTCGTGCGGCACGCCGTCGGCTCGGGCCACCACCACGCCCACGAGGACTCCCCGCGCCATGGGCACGTCATCGGTGCGGCGCCGCTCGACCCCACGCCGCGGGAGGTCGTGCCGTGAGCGAGATCCTCGCCCTGGACTTCATGCGCCAGGCCCTCCTCGCGGCGCTGCTCGCCGGGTTCGCGGCCCCCCTCGTCGGCGTCTTCCTCGTCCAGCGCCGGATGTCCCTCATCGGCGACGGCATGGGGCACGTGGCCCTCGCCGGGGTCGCGGTCGGCGTGCTGACGGGGCAGGCCCCGGTGCTCACCGCGCTCGTGGCGGCGGTCGCCGCGGCGGTCGCGATCGAGCTCATCCGCGCCTCGGGTCGCACGAGCGGCGACACCGCACTCGCCGTCATGTTCTACGGCGGCATCGCCCTCGGCGTGGTGCTCATCGCCCGGTCGAGCGCCGGCACCCCCGCCAACCTCACGGCCTACCTCTTCGGCGCGATCCTCACGACCGACCGCACCGACATCGTCGTGTTCGCCGTGCTCGCCGCCGTCGTCCTCGCGACGACGCTCCTCCTGCGACACCGGTTCTTCGCCGTCGCCAACGATGAGGAGTACGCGCGCGCCGTCGGCATCCCGGTCCTGCGCTACAACATCGTGCTCGCCGTGCTCACCGCGGTCACCGTCGTCGTCTCGATGCGGGTCGTCGGCCTGCTGCTCATCAGCGCGCTCATGATCCTGCCCAACGCGACCTCCCAGCTGTTCGCGCGCAGCTTCCGGGCGGGGCTGTGGTGGGCCGTCGCCATCGGCGTCACGTGCAGCGTCGGGGGTGTGCTCGTGTCGTACGCCGCGGAGACGCCGTCGGGTGGCACGATCGTCCTCCTCGCCGTCGGCGCCTTCCTCGCCGCGAGCACGGTCACGGCGCTGCTGGCCCGCGCCCGGCGCGCCGCCCATGCGCGGGCCGAACGGCACGACCACGAGCACGGACCCGGGTGCGGCCACCCCGCCGTCGACCACGACGACCACGTCGACTACCTCCACGACGGGCACCGTCACGCCGCGCACGAGGGGCACTACGACGAGCACGGCACGCACGCGGGAGTGGAGACGCGATGACCGAGCAGGACCGGTCCACGGAGCGGCGACCGACCCGGCAACGGGCGGCGATCGCGCAGGCCCTCGTCGGGTCCGGCGAGTTCCGCTCGGCGCAGGAGATCCACGCCGCCCTGGCCGGCTCGGGCACCAAGGTCGGGCTCGCCACCGTCTACCGCAACCTGCAGGCCATGGCCCTCGACGGCGAGGTCGACGTCATCCGCGCCCCCGACGGCGAGGCCGTCTACCGGTCGTGCTCGACCGAGCACCACCATCACGTGGTGTGCCGCTCCTGCGGGGTCGCCGTCGAGGTCACGGGGGATGCCGTCGAGCGCTGGGCCGAGGCCGTCGCCGCGGCCCACGGGTTCACCGAGGTCCGGCACACCGTCGAGATGGACGGCCTGTGCCCGGCCTGCTCGGCACGCGACAGGTGAGCCTCGTCGCGCGGCCGTAGGCTCTGGCCCATGGAGACACTCGTGCTGACCGTCATCGGCGACGACCGTCCCGGCCTGGTCTCGGCGCTGTCCTCGCGCCTCACCGCACGGGGGGCGTTGTGGGAGCGCAGCCAGCTGCTCCGGCTGGCCGGCAAGTTCGCGGGGATCATCGAGGTCGTCGTCCCCGCACCCGAGGTCGACGACCTCGTCGCCGACCTCCGGGGCCTGGGCGCCGAGGGGCTCGACGTGACGGTCGCGCGGGCCGGCGCGTCGGAGCAGCCCGCGGCGCAGCGGCTCAGCCTCGAGCTCGTCGGCGCCGACCGGCCGGGCATCGTCGCCGAGATCTCCGCGCTGCTCTCGGAGCGCCGGATCAGCATCGAGGAGCTCGCCACGTCGGTGACGGAGGCCCCGATGGCCGGCGGCATGCTCTTCGAGGCGCACGCGGTGCTCGCGGCACCCGCCGACGCCGACGGGTCAGCGCTGCGGGCGGCCCTGGAGTCCCTCGCCGACGAGCTCATGGTCGACATCGAGCTCGCCGACGGGGCCGACGGCGGCTCGCGCGACGGGTAGCGGACCTCAGGCCGGGGGCGCCGTCGGTGTGTCGACGGCGCCGCCGTAGCGGCGCTCCCGGTCGACGTAGGTCTGGATCGCGGCCCACAGGTCGCGCCGGTCGTAGTCGGGCCAGAGCCGGTCCTGGAAGACCATCTCGGCGTAGGCGCTCTGCCAGAGCAGGAAGTTGCTCGTGCGCTGCTCTCCGCTCGAGCGCACGAACAGGTCGACGTCGGGCATGTCCGGCTCGGGCAGGTACCGCGCGACGGTGTCCTCGTCGACCGACCGGGGCCTGAGGCGCCCGCGGGCGACGTCCTCGGCGAGCCGCTGCACGGCATCCCCGATCTCGGCCCGGCCGCCGTAGTTGACGCAGAAGTACAGGGTGAGCCCGGTGTTGTGGCGGGTCAGCTCCTGGGCGACCTCGAGCTCCTTGATGACCGAGCCCCACAGCCGTGGGCGACGGCCGACCCACCGCATCCGCACGCCCCAGCCGTGCAGCTCGTCGCGGCGGCGGCGGATGACGTCCCGGTTGAACCCCATGAGGAAGCGCACCTCGTCGGGGCTGCGCTTCCAGTTCTCCGTCGAGAAGGCGTACGCCGACAGGTGCGTCACGCCGACCTCGATGGCGCCCGCGACGACGTCGAGCAGGGCCGCCTCCCCCTCCTCGTGACCCTTCGTGCGCGGCAGCCCGCGCTGGTTGGCCCAACGGCCGTTGCCGTCCATGACGACGGCGACGTGGCGCGGCATCCGGTCGGCGGGGATGACGGGCGGCCGGGCCCCGCTCGGGTGTGGAAACGGCGGCGGGTACGGGCTCGGCGCGCTCACCGCTCCACCATACGGAGGCTGCGGATGCCGCGTTCGAGGTGCCACTGGAGGAAGGCGGCGGTCAGGCCGCTGCCCTCGCGCCGGTGCCGCGGGTCGGAGGCGTCGGCGACGGCCCAGTCGCCGGCGAGCAGGGCGGCCAGGAGGAGCAGCGTCTCGGGGGCGGGCGCCGCCGACCCCGGCGGTCGGCAACCGGGGCAGACCGCACCGCCGGCGACGACGTGGAAGCCGCGGTGCGGCCCGGGCGCCCCGCACTTGGCGCAGTCGTGGAAGCTCGGGGCCCAGCCGGCGACGGCCAGCGCGCGCAGCAGGTAGGCGTCGAGCACGAGGGTGGGGTCGTGCTCCCGGCCGGCGAGCGAGCGCACCGCCCCGCCGAGCAGGAGGTACTGCTGGAGGGCCGGCTCGCGCTCCTCGGTGAGCCGGTCGCACGTCTCGAGCATTGCGGTCGCGGCGGTCCACGACGGGTAGTCCCGCGCGATGGCGTCGCCCCACGGGTCGAGCGTCTCGACCTGGGTCACCGTGTCGAGGCTGCGCCCCTCGTAGCACTGGAGGTCGACGTGCATGGCCGGTTCGAGCCGCGAGCCGAAGCGCGACGTCGTGCGCCGCACGCCCTTGCCGACGACACGCACCTTGCCGAGGCGCCGGGTGAGGAGGGTGACGATGCGGTCGGCCTCACCCAGCTTCTGGGTGCGCAGGACGATCGCCTCGTCGCGGTAGAGGGGCACCGCACCATTGTCGGGCCTCATGTCCGGATCGGCGGGATGCCGCAGTGCTGGACTCCTGTTCGATTCGCACCTAGGATCGGCGCATGACCGCGCTGCAGGGCTCGCTGCTCGACCTCGCCGACGACGTCGTCGTCGGCCGGCTCGACGGCACGTCCCGCCGGCACCTCTCGCACGGGGCCTGGGTCGACACCCTCACGGGGTGGGTCGGAGGCGCACACGGCCTGTACGCCGCCCTGCGCCGCGACGTTCCGTGGCACGCCGAGCGGCGCCAGATGTACGACGCGGTCGTCGACGTCCCCCGCCTGCTCTGCTTCTACGGTGAGGGGCAGCCCCTGCCCCACCCCGCCCTCGACGAGTGCCGCGTCGCACTCTCGCGCCACTACGCCCGAGAGCTCGGCGAGCCCTTCGTCACCGCCGGGCTGTGCCTCTACCGCGACGGGCGCGACTCGGTGGCCTGGCACGGCGACCGCATCGGGCGGTCACGGGAGCAGGACACCATGGTGGCCATCCTGTCGGTCGGGGCGCCGCGCGACCTCGTGCTCCGCCCGCGCGGCGGGGGGAGCTCGGTGCGGGTGCCGGCCGGCCACGGCGACCTCGTCGTCATGGGCGGGTCCTGCCAGCGCACGTGGGACCACTGCGTGCCGAAGACCGCCCGGCCGGTCGGGCCGCGGATCTCGGTGCAGTTCAGGGTCGCCGGCGTCCGGTGACCCGCGGCGCCACCATCGCGGCGAGCGCGACGACGAGTGGCACGAAGGTCAGCAGGTACCGCGACCGGCCCTGGGACAGGAGCGTGAAGGCGGCGACACCGAGCAGCGTGAGGGGGAGGAGCACGACCTCGCGGGGCGGCGACCGGGTTCCCAGCGCCCCCATCCCGGCCAGGACGACGACGGCGATCCACAGGCCCTGCGCGAGGTCGCTGCGCACCGGGTACCACCGGCCGTGGGGGCCGTCGACGTCGCGCACCCACCCGGCGAGCCCGTCGGCGGGCCGCAGCGTCTCCGGTCGGGCGTCGCGACCCTCGCCCCAGGCCCAGAACATGCCGTCACCCCAGTTCCACGCGGCCTTCGTGGCGTAGAAGCGCGCGAGACCGCCGACCCCCTCCCCTGCATAGCGCGCCTCGATCCACTCGGCGGACCACCGCGTGGCGGCCTCGCGGTCCAGGTCCGCGACGGCCGCGAGCATGACCCCGTTGTAGCCCCCGTAGCGCGTGGGGTGGCCCGGGCTCGCGACCGGCGTCATGCCGTTCGCGACCCACCACAGGGGCGGCGGTGACGCGCCCTCACGCAGCCCCACGTCCCCGACCGCCCGGGTCGCGGCGCCCGTCAGGGCGAGCACGAGGCCGAGCGTCACCACGAGCCAGGTGAGGGTGCCCCCCACGACGGCGAGGACCTCCCGGCGCGAGGCGCGCGCGTCGACCGCCGCGAGGAGCCCGACGACGGCGACGGCGACGAGCAGGACGAGCGGGGTCGTCTTGAGGGCGATCGCGAGCGCGGCGAGGGCCGCGGACGCGAGCAGCTGGACGACGGCCAGCGGGTCGCGCCGCCGGGAGGCCCTCAGCACGAGGAGGACTGCTGCCGTGACGAGGGGCAGGGCGAGGACATCGGTGTACGGCACGGCCACCCAGGGGGACGTGGCGACGAGGGCGAGCACGACGAGCTGAGCGGCGACCGCTCGCACCCGGCCGGCCACCGGGGCCACGAGGGGGTGGACGAGCCAGGTGCCCGCCCCGGCCGCGAGTGCGACGAGCACGACGAGGACGGTGTCGGCCGCCCAGCCCGTGCGCTCCTCGACCCACAGGGTCGAGCGGTGCAGGTCGACGAGGAGGTGGATGTTGGGGTAGCGCGAGAGGTAGCCCACGCGCCACGGGCTGAGCGGCTCCCCGGCGTACAGCACGCGCGCGATCTGGTGGACGGCGCCGAGGTCCCACGACCACGGGAACCGCAGCGACGTTGCGACGACGACGGCGACCCACCCCCCGGCGACGGCCACGGCCGGTGCGGTCCACCGCGAGGCCACCGCCCGTCGCAGCAGGGCCGGCGGCCGCCAGGCGAGCGCGACGACGACGAACAGCACGGCGACGAGCACGACGACCGGCTGCCGGTAGGTCGTGAAGACCGGCACGGGCGCGACGACCGCGACCGAGCCGACGGCCACGAGCAGCACGCCCATGAGCGCCACGACGACGCGCCCCACCCGTGCTTCCACGTGCCGAAGGTAGCGAACGGGGTCGCGGCGTCGCGCAGCGGGCGCCCGGGTCGTCATCGAGAGACCCGAACGGGTCAGGCCGTCGCCCAGCCGCGGACCCCGGCGACGGTGACCGAGCGCGCGGCGACCCCGACCGCCCGGGCCAGCGCCACAGGGAGGTCGCGCATGCCGTGCCGGCCCACCTCCGCGAGCAACGCCCCGTGGAGGACGTCACCCGCGCCGAGGGTGTCGACGACGTCGACGACCGGCACGTCGACCGTTCCCGAGGAGCCGTCGGCGGCGAGCCACCGCACCGGGTCGGCACCCGCGCTCCGCGCCACCCACGTCGGCCCGAGCGCGAGCAGCTCGTCGAGGCCCCCGCCTGACGGGGGGCGCAGGTCCGCCGAGGCGACGAGGACGTCGACGTCGCCGAGCAGGCCGTCCAGCCCAGGCTTCCACGACCCCGCGTCGGCGACGACGGGGATGCCGTGCTCGCGCGCCGCCGCGGCGACGACACGGGCGACGGGCAGGTGGTGCCCGTCGACGAGCACCGCGCTCACGCCGCCGAGCAGCTCCTCCAGGTCGCCTCGCGCCGGCAACGCCCACCCGCTCGCCCCCGCGGCGTTGCGCGAGGCCACCGCGCGCTCACCGCTCGAGGCGGTGACGAGCACGGTCGACACCGGCAGCTCGAACCCCTGACCGGCGACGTCGACGAGCTCCACGCCGTGCTCGGCGCAGTCGTGGCGGACCACCGCCCCCAGGGGCGACGCGCCCACCCCGGTGACGAGGCGGCACGGCATCCCCAGCAGGGCGGCGGTCACGGCGGCGTTGAGGGCAGGACCACCCGCCTCGACGCGGGTGCCGAGCGCGACGACCTTCTCGTTCGCGCCCGGCATCCGCTCGACGGCCTGGACGACGTCGACCGTCGCGAGCCCGCAGGCGAGCACGCGGGGAGGGGTCGCCATGTCGGGGCCGGGTGGCGCCGGGTCAGACCGGGACGACGCTGTCGCGCTCGGCCCGGTTCACCGCCGACATGATCGCCCGCAGCGACGCCTTGACGATCGACTCGTGGAGGCCGACACCCCACAGCACCCGCTCCCCCACGGCGCACTCGACGTAGGCCGCGGCCCGCGCGTCACCCCCGGCCGACAGGGCGTGCTCGTGGTAGTCGAGCACGCGGACGTCGACACCGAGGGGCTCGAGGGCTGCGATGAAGGCCGCGATCGGCCCGTTGCCGGTGCCCGAGATCTCGACCTCCTTGCCGCGGTCGGTGATGACGGACTCGATGTGGTCCATGCCGTCGTCGGCGCCGACGAGGGTCGAGCGCACGGGCGCGAACCGGCCCCACCGCTCGTCGGGGCGGTCTGCGTGGAGGTACTCGTCGGCGAACATCTGCCAGATCTGCCCGGCCGAGAGCTCGCCACCCTCGGTGTCGGTGCGGCGCTGGACGACGTGGCTGAACTCGACCTGGAGGCGGCGGGGCAGCTCGAGGCCGTGCTCGCTCTTGAGCAGGTAGGAGACCCCGCCCTTTCCGGACTGGCTGTTGACCCGCACGACGGCCTCGTACGAGCGCCCGATGTCGTGGGGGTCGATCGGCAGGTAGGGCACGCCCCAGTCGATGTGGTCGACGTCGGTGCCCGCCGCCGCGGTGCGCCGGTCCATGTCCTCGAAGCCCTTCTTGATGGCGTCCTGGTGGGAGCCGGAGAAGGCCGTGTAGACGAGGTCGCCGCCCCACGGGTGCCGCTCGTGGACGGGCAGCTGGGTGCAGTACTCCACCGTGCGCCGGATGTCGGCCATGTCGGAGAAGTCGACCTGCGGGTCGATGCCCTGGCTGAACAGGTTCATCCCGAGGGTGACGAGGCAGACGTTGCCGGTGCGCTCGCCGTTGCCGAACAGGCAGCCCTCGATGCGGTCGGCACCGGCGAGGTAGCCGAGCTCGGCCGCCGCGACGCCCTCACCGCGGTCGTTGTGGGGGTGCAGGCTGACGACGACGGACTCGCGCCGGTCGAGGTGGCGCACCATCCACTCGATGGAGTCCGCGTAGACGTTGGGCGTCGCCATCTCGACCGTGGCCGGGAGGTTGACGATCATCTTGTGGTCGGGCGTCGGGTCGATGACCGCGATGACCTCGTTGCAGATCCGCACCGCGAACTCGAGCTCGGTGCCGGTGTACGACTCGGGCGAGTACTCGTAGTAGACGTCGGTCTCGGGGACCGTCTCCTCGAGCTTCCGGCACAGCCGCGCCCCCTGGAGGGCGATGTCGATGATGCCCTCCTGGCTCATCCCGAAGACGACGCGCCGCTGGAGCACCGAGGTCGAGTTGTAGAAGTGCACGATCGCCGAGCGGCTGCCGCGGATCGCGTCGTAGGTGCGCTCGATGAGGTGGTCGCGGCACTGGGTGAGCACCTGGATCGTCACGTCGTCGGGGATGTGCCCGCCCTCGATGAGCTCGCGGCAGAAGTCGAAGTCGGTCTGGCTCGCGCTCGGGAAGCCGACCTCGATCTCCTTGTAGCCCATCCTGACGAGCAGCTTGAACATGCGCATCTTGCGCTCGGCGTCCATCGGGTCGATGAGGGCCTGGTTGCCGTCGCGCAGGTCGACCGCGCACCAGCGCGGAGCCTTGGTCATCGTGCGGTCCGGCCAGGTGCGGTCGGGGAGCTCGACGTCGATCTGCTTCTGGAACGGCACGTACTTCTGGATCGGCATCCCGGAGGGCTGCTGGGGGTGGATCATCTGGGGTTCACGCCTTCGTCTCGTCTGCTGGGGTCCCGGCCGGGTGCAGCAGGAACTCCGCGACGAGGGGCGGCCGATTCAGGCCCCGCCGCGGCGGCGAAGGAGGAGGCGTCCAGAACGCACGGGTCCAGAGTGCCATGCTCCCGGCATCCGGCCAACCCCGGCCCACTCACCGACCCCCGCCACGCACCCGGACGGACAGGCACGTGACGCAGCCCTCGAGCTTCTCGAGCTCGCCGATGTCGACCTCGGTCACCTCGTGGCCGCGGGAGCGGAAGGATGCCGCGGTGCGCGGCGCGCTCGTCGCCATGAGCAGGTGCCCCTCGCCCACGACGACGACGTGCGCGCCGCCCTCCTCGGGGACGTCCTCGTAGCGGGGGAACGCCTCCTTGTCGTCGACGACCGGACCCCAGCCGACGACCGTGCCGTCGGGCAGGGCCGTGCACGCGGACTTCAGGTGGAGGGCACGAGTGACCGGCACGGCCTGGACGCGGACACCGAACTCGCGCAGGTGCACTGCGAGCTGCTGGACGCCGACCCCGTTGGTCCGCCCGCCGACCCCGACGTAGGCCGTGCCACCGGTGCGCAGCACGTCCCCGCCGTCGAGGGTGCCCGGCGCCTCGATCGTCGCGACCCGCAGCCCGAGGCCGCGCACCGCGCGCTCGACGCCTGCGACCTCGTCGCGGCGCTCCGGGGCGCCGGGCCGGGTGAGGACGGCGAGGTCGCCGTGGACGACGACGGCGTCCTCGACGAAGACGGCGTCCGGGCAGTCGTCGGCCGGCTCGACCTCGACGACCTCCCATCCCGCGTCGGAGAGAGCCCCGGCATACGCCTGCCACTGCTCGAGCGCACGGTCGACGTCGACGGGCGAGCGCTCGACGTGCGTGACGAGCCCCTCGGCGAGGCGCGGGCCGGGGCGCCGCACGAGCGCGACCGGACGGCTCCCGGCATCCGGCGGGGTCACGACGCCGGCCACAGCGAGTGGTAGGCGTTGAGTGCCTGCTGCCCACCGAGGTGCGCGTAGAGCACCGTCGAGCCCTTCGGGATCTCGCCGTCGCGCACGAGGTCGACGAGGCCGGCCATCGACTTCCCCTCGTACACGGGGTCGATGATCATCGCCTCGAGGCGGCCGCTCAGGCTGATCGCCTCCATCGTGGAGTCGACGGGGATGCCGTACCGGTCGCCGGCCCACCCCTCGAGGACCTCGATCTCGTCGTCGCGCAGGTCGCGTCCCAGCTCGATGAGCTCGGCCGTGTGGCGCGCGATGCGGGCCACCTGGTCGCGGGTCCTGTCGATCGTCGCCGAGGCGTCGATGCCGATGACCCGGCGGCGCACCCCGGTGAGCTCCTCGAGGGCGGCGAACCCGGCGATCATCCCGGCGTGCGTCGACCCGGTCACGGTGCACACGACGACGGTGTCGAAGTGGACGCCGAGCTGTTTCTCCTGCTCCGCGACCTCGAAGGCCCAGTTCGCGAACCCGAGCCCGCCGAGCGGGTGCTCCGAGGCGCCGGCGGGGATGCCGTACGGCCGCCCGCCCGACTCCTCGACCTCGCGGATCGCGTCCTCCCACGACGTGCGGATGCCGATGTCGAACCCTGCGGGGTCGAGGCGGACGTCGGCCCCCATGATCCGGGACAGCAGGATGTTGCCGACCTTGTCGTTGACCGGGTCGTCCCACGGGACCCACTTCTCCTGGACGAGACGGCAGCTCAGGCCGAGGTGGGCGGCGACCGCGGCGACCTGGCGGGTGTGGTTCGACTGGACTCCGCCGATGGAGACGAGGGTGTCGGCGCCCTGGGCGAGGACGTCCGGGACGATGTACTCCAGCTTGCGCACCTTGTTGCCGCCGTAGGCGAGGCCGCTGCTGACGTCCTCGCGCTTGGCCCACACGCGTGCGCCCCCGAGGTGGTCGCTGAGGCGGTCGAGGGGGTGCACCGGGCTGGGGCCGAAGGTGAGGGGGTGGCGGGGGAACTCGTGCAGCCTCATGGCGTGTCCTCGATGTCGGTCGGTGCGGTGGCAGGGGGTGGGCTGGCGGGGGCTGTCGGTGCTGTGCCGGGCGCTGGGGTGGCGAGGGCTGTCGGTGCTGTGCCGGGCGCTGGGGTGGCGGGAGCTGGGGTGGCGGGAGCCGGGCTCTCGGGCGGGAGCGCGTCGAGGAGCGGCTGGAGGGTCTCCCAGGTCTCGTGCGCGACGCGGGCGGCCGCCGGGGCGTCCCCGGCTGCGCAGAGGTCGACGAGCCGGTCGTGCAGGCGCACCGAGGTGCGCCCCGAGAGCGAGGCGAACCGCAGCCGCTCGAGGCGCCGCAGGACGGGCGTGAACTGGTCGAGCACCGTGGCGATGGCGGTGTTCGCCGCGGCGGCGACGGGGATGGCGTGGAACAAGTCGTCGGCTGCGAGGGCGGCGTCGGCGTCGCCCCGCCCCAGAGCGTCGGCGAAGCGCGCGTTGGCCTCGCGCATGGCGTCGAGGTCGGCGGCCGTGAGCTGGCCGACGGCCTCCTCGACGGCGAGGCGGTGCATCGCGGCGACGACGACCTGGGCGTTGCGGATCTCGCGCCGGTCGAGGGTCGCGACCGTGGTCGACCGCCCGGGGGTCGTCAGCACGAGTCCCGCCCCGGCGAGCCGCTGGAGGGCCTCACGGACCGGAGTGCGGCTCACGCCGAGCCACGCGGCGAGGTCGGCATCGCGCAGCTGCTCCCCCGGGGCGAGGGTGCCGTCGACGACGGCGTCGCGCAGCCGCGTGTAGACGTCGTCGCGCAGCAGGGAGCGCTGAACGTGCGCTGGGGCGGGAGGCACCGGCATGCGATATATCGCACATCACGGAGCTTCGCGTGTCAAGCCGCGGGCGCCGCGAACAAGACCCGGGTGGCGCCGAGGGTAGCCGCCGGAACGCGGCGCGGCGGGGCCCTCCCCACCAGAACTCGGGCGTGGCGAGTCCGCCGCCAGAACTCGGGTGCGCTGCGCGTCGCCGCCGCGCTCTGGCGTGGCGGGCGTGGCGGCCCTCCCGCCGGAACTCGGGTGCGCCGAGGCGTCGCCGCGACCATGCTGGGTCCATGGACCTCCCCGACCTGCCACGCGGGCTCACGGCCCGACCTCTCGTCCCCACTGACCTCGACGCGGTGTACGCCGTCTACGCCGCGGACGAGGTCGCGGATGCCGGCCACCTCGCGATCGAGCCCGAGGACCTCGCCGGTGACTGGGCGCGTCCGAGCTTCGATCTCGCGACCGACAGCATCGGCATCCTGGAGGCCGAGCAGTTCGTCGCGGCCGCCGAGGTGACCCGTGGCGGCACGCGCGCCGAGGGGGCCGTGCACCCGGCGGTGCGCGGGCGCGGCCTCGGGTCGTGGCTGCTGCGGTGGACCGAGTCGCGGGCGAGGACCATGGGCGCGACGACGGTCGGGCAGACGACGCCCGACGGGTCCGCCGCGCAACGGCTGCTCCTCACCCAGGGGTACCGGCTCGGCCACACCTCCTGGGTGCTGGAGCTGCCCGAGGGGCGCGAGGTCGGCGAACGGCCGTTGCCGGCGGGGTACTCGCTCGCCACCGGCGACGCAGTGGACCGGGAGCGGGCCGCCTACGAGGTGATCCAGGAGGCGTTCGGTGAGTGGGCCGGGCGCGAGCGGGAGTCGTTCGAGGACTGGGCCGCGACGACGGTCCGCCGCCCCGGGACGCAGCCGTGGCAGCTCAGGGTCGTCGAGCACGACCGGTCGGTCGTGGGCGCGTCGTTCACGATCCTCGACAGCCAGGGGTCGGGCTACGTCCACCAGCTGGCGGTCGACCGGGCGCACCGCGGCCGTGGGCTGGCGCAGGCCATGCTCGCCGACGCGTTCGGCCTGGCCCGTGCGGAGGGTGCGACTCGCAGCGAGCTCTCGACCGACTCACGCACCGGCGCGCTCGACCTCTACCTCAAGGTCGGCATGGAGGTCACCCAGACCTGGACCCACCTCGTCACCGACCTGCCTCGCGGCTGACGAGGGGCGGCGCCTCGGCGTCAGGCGCCGAGCGAACGAACGAACGCGACGTACTGGTCGCGGGCGTCGTCGGCGCTCGTACCCTGCAACTTCGCCCACGCGTCGTACTTCGCTCGCCCGACGAAGTCCATGAGACCGGGTCGGGAGCCCTGCACGTCCCCTTCGGTCGCCTGCTTGTACAGGGCGTACAGCTTGAGCTTCGCGTCGTTGCCGGGGTCGCTCGCGAGGGTCTTGACGTCCTCGGAAGCGGCGTGGAACTCGTCCTCAGTGGCCATGTCGCCACTCTAGGACGGCTGACGTCCGCCGCGCAGTGCGCTGCCTCTCATCCGCCGCCTCGGGGTCGCGGAGGACACACTGGAGGTCACCGACGGCGAAGGAGCCAGCGATGGGCGCGATGATGTCCGACCGAGGCGGCGCACGGAGCGCACAAGACGTGGGCGACGGGAGCGGATGGAGCGACGCGGGCGACGCGGGCGGCGGGGGCGACGCGTCCGGTCCGCCTCGGGTCTCGGAGCGGGAGGCGCGCGAGGTCGCCGAGCAGGCGCGCGAGACCGGCTGGAGCCGACCCAGCTTCGCCAAGGAGCTGTACCTGGGGCGCTGCGACCTCGGCCTCGTGCACCCGCACCCGCGGGCCGACGCCGGCGACGAGGCGCGGGGGGAGGCGTTCCTCCAGCGGTTGCGCGAGGTCGCGACCGGCATCGACGGGGCCCGCATCGAACGCGAGGCGCAGGTGCCCGACGAGGCGATCCGGGCCTTGGCCGACATCGGGGCCTTCGGGATGAAGATCCCCACCGAGTACGGCGGGCTCGGGCTCACGATGCAGTCCTACGCGCGGGCGCTCATGCTCATCGGGTCGGTCCATCCGTCCCTCGGGGCGCTGCTCTCGGCGCACCAGTCGATCGGCGTGCCCGAGCCGGTGAAGCTGGTGGGCACGCCGGAGCAGAAGCAGCGGTTCCTCCCCCGCTGCGCGGCGGGGGCGATCTCGGCGTTCCTGCTCACCGAGCCCGACGTCGGGTCGGACCCGGCGCGGATGGAGAGCACCGCCGTCCCGACGGACGATGGCACGGCCTACCTGCTCGACGGCGTGAAGCTGTGGACGACCAACGGCGTCGTCGCCGAGCTGCTCGTCGTCATGGCGCGCGTCCCCGCGCACCCGGGCGGGCGGGGCGGCATCACCGCCTTCGTCGTCGAGGGGACCGCACCCGGCATCACCGTCGAGCGGCGCAACGCGTTCATGGGGCTGCGCGGCATCGAGAACGGCCTGACCCGGCTGCACCGGGTGCGCGTTCCGGTCGAGGACCGGCTGGGCCGCGAGGGCGACGGCCTGAAGATCGCGCTGACGACCCTCAACGCGGGGCGACTGTCCATCCCGGCCATGTGCTCCGGGGCGGCCAAGTGGTCGCTCAAGATCGCGCGAGAGTGGTCGGCCGAGCGGGTCCAGTGGGGTCGACCCGTCGGCCGGCACGAGGCCGTCGGCGGGAAGCTGGCGTTCATCGCGGCGACCGCATACGGGCTCGAGTCGGTCGTCGAGCTGTCCTGCGCGCTGGCGGACGCGGGCGACACCGACATCCGGATCGAGGCGGCGCTGGCCAAGCTCTGGGCGAGCGAGATGGCCTGCCGGGTGGCCGACGAGCTCGTGCAGGTCCGGGGTGGCCGCGGCTACGAGTCCGCGGCCTCGCTCGCCGCCCGCGGGGAGCGTGCGGTGCCGGCGGAGCAGCTGGTGCGCGACCTGCGGATCAACCGGATCTTCGAGGGCTCGAGCGAGATCATGCACCTGCTCATCGCCCGCGAGGCCGTCGACGAGCACCTCGCGGCGGCGGGCGACCTCGCGTCGCCGGATGCCGACCTGCAGGCCCGCGCCCGCGCGGCAGCCGGGGCGAGCGGGTTCTACGCGAGGTGGCTGCCTCAGCTCGTGGCCGGGCCCGGGGCCCTGCCGACCTCGTACGCCGAGTTCGGGCCGCTCGCCCGGCACCTGCGCTTCGTCGAGCGCTCGTCGCGCCGGATGGCCCGCCAGACGTTCTACGGAATGTCGCGGTGGCAGGCGGCAATGGAGCACCACCAGCGCTTCCTCGGCCGGGTCGTCGACATCGGAGCCGAGCTGTTCGCCATGTCCGCGGCGTGCGTGCGGGCGCAGATGCTGCTCGCCGACGACCCGGTGCGGGGCCGGTCGGCACAGCGGCTGGCCGACGCGTTCTGCGGTCAGGCCCGGCAGCGCGTCGAGGTGCTCTTCGACGAGCTCTGGGCGAACACCGACTCCACCGACCGCAGGCTGGCCAACGCCGTGCTCGACGGCGACGTCACCTGGCTCGAGGAGGGCGTGCTCGACCAGAGCGAGGGCACCGGGCCGTGGATCGCACGCTGGGAGCCGGGGCCGAGCACCGAGGAGTCCGTCTGGCGACGGGTGCGCTGAGCCGACCGCGCGCGGGTGATTCGCAGGACGCCGTGGCCGCAGGCGGTGACGGTGTTGCTGTCGACCGTGGGTCCGGCCGCGGTGGCGTTGTTGCGCACGACGATCGCGTTGCCCTCTTGGACCCGCTGCCCCCTCGCGCAGCGAGTCGACGGTCGACCGGGTGATGCTGCCGGACGCGCCGTCGACGAGGATGCCGGTGAGCCGGTCGTCTCCGCCGTCGCACCGTCGCAGTCCACGAGGGTAGGGAGCCGCGGTCAGCAGCCCCGCGAAACGGCGCAGAACCGTTCTAACGGACGAGGGGGCGCGAGGGCTCAGCGGCGCTTGAGCAGCTCCTCGGCGACCTGCACCGCGTTGAGCGCCGCGCCCTTGCGCAGGTTGTCGCCGACGACGAAGAGGTTGAGGCCCCTGCCCTCGGGTGCTGCCTGGTCGGTGCGGACGCGGCCGACGAAGACCTCGTCGTGACCGGTCGCCTGCAGGGGGTTCGGCACGTCGGTGACGACGACGCCGGGTGCCTTGGCGAGGGCCTCGAGGGCCTGCTCGGGGCTGATGTCGCGGTCGAACTCGGCGTGGATCGCGAGGCTGTGGCCGGAGAAGACGGGGACGCGGACGCACGTGCCCGAGACGCGCAGACCGGGGATGTGCAGGATCTTGCGCGACTCGTTGCGCAGCTTCTGCTCCTCGTCGGTCTCGAGCGAGCCGTCGTCGACGATCGAGCCGGCGAGGGGCACGACGTTGAAGCCGACCGGAACCGCGTACACCTGCGGCGAGGGCAGGGTGAGGGCCGACCCGTCGAGGGCGAGGTCCTTGGGGTCACCCGACGCGTAGCCGCCGCGCAGCTGGGAGTCCAGCTCGATGAGACCGACGCCGCCCGAGCCGGACACCGCCTGGTAGCTGCTGACGTGCAGCCGCACCAGTTCAGCGAGGTCGTGCAACGGCTTGAGGACCGGCATCGCGGCCATCGTCGTGCAGTTCGGGTTCGCGACGATGCCCTTGGGAATGACGTCGAGGTCCTCCGGGTTGACCTCGGAGACGACGAGCGGCACGTCGGGGTCCTTGCGCCAGGCGCTCGAGTTGTCGACGACGACGGCCCCGGCGGCGGCGACGCGCGGCGCCCACTCCCGGCTCGTCGCACCGCCGTTGGAGAACAGGGCGACGTCCAGGCCGGAGAAGTCCGCCGTCGCGGTGTCCTCGACCGTGACCTCTTCGCCCTTCCACGTCAGGGTCGTACCGGCGGACCGCGCCGACGCGAAGAAACGGATCTCGTCGACCGGGAAGCCCCGCTCGTCGAGAAGCGTGCGCATGACGTTGCCGACCTGACCGGTGGCTCCGAAGACTCCGACTCGCATGAGCACCAGTCTAGGGAGAGGTCCGCATGTCGGTCACCGGGCTCACGATGCGGGCGTTCCGTCAGCGGCCGCGGAGCACCACGGCTTCCTCGACGTCGCGGGCTCGGGGGGAGGGCTGCCGGTCGGGTGGTCCATGCCGGGTGTGGCGGGGGCGGAGGAGTGCTCGGCGCCGAGGTCCTGGTCGTCTGCGGGCCGGGGGATGTCCGGGCCGGGCGTCTCCTCCCACCCCCAGCCGGTCAGTGGCGGCGCGACCGAGCGGTAGGGGTGCCCGGTCGGGGTCGTCACCTCGACGCGGCGCGGCCGGTTCCGCCCGGGCAGGCCGTCGTCGATGACCCGCACCGACCACCCCGGGGCCTCCTTGACCTGGTTGCACCTCGCGCACCGCCCGTCACCGTTGCCGTACCCGGTCACCCCGCCGGCCCGGGCCGGGTGGGCGTGGTCGGCGTGCACGATCGGGGCCTGGCACCACGGGGTGGTGCACACGTCATCGCGCAGCACCAGCATCCGGCGCAGCAACCCCGAGAACGTGCGCCGTCGTGAGTCCATGCCGACCAGGTCGCGCCCGTCCGGGCTGGTGTACAGGCGACGTAGCCACACCCGCGCCACCCGGGAACCCGCCTCGGGCTTCCGGGCCCGGGTTCCCTGCCCGGCGCCCCGGGACCGAGCCGTGGCGCCCCCGGCGGGACCATCAGCTGTGGCTTCGGGCCCCGCGGGGTCGGCCCCGGCCTCGTCAAGCTCAGCGTCGTCAGCCGCCTCGTCGGGCACGGCCAGCTCCGGCTCAGCCTCGTCACCGTCAGCGTCCTGGGTCGCCTCGTCGGGCCCGGTCTCGTCAGGTTCAGCGTCGTCGCGCAGGGCGTCGTTCGGCACAGGCTCGTCGGGCACGTGGTCGTCGGGAACGACATCGTCGACTCCAGCGGCCTCTCGGGGCACGGTGTCGTCAGGCGCGTCATCGGGCACGGTGTCGTCCCCTGCGGCGTCGTCGGGTTCGTCGTCGTCGTCGGGGTCGAGGTTCTTGCGCAGCCAGGCCCGGGCGATCGGGGCGGGCACACTGCCGTGGCCGGGGATGCGAGCCGGTTCGTTGACCGACCGCTTGGGATCCCCGACCCCGAACAACGCCATGTCGGTGATCACCAGGTGCACCTCCACCGCAGTGAGCTCACCCACGGCCCGCCCGGACAACACCCGCAACGCGGTATCGGCCATCACCGCCCCCACCCCCCGACCCTGCGGACCCTCCTCAGGGCACTGCCCGGACGCCACCGCCCGGGCCCGGGCCCGCACCGCCGCGTACGCCCCGACCACATCCTTGAGCGGACCCAGCACGCACAGGTACGCCATCCCCTGCGGGGCCGGGGGGTCGTCACCCGCCGCGAGGCCACCGCCGCCGCCCGCCGGGCCACCACCGCCGCCGCGTCCAGCTCCGCCGCCACCCGCCCCGCCGCACCCGCAGCACCCTGCACCCCCACACCGGGCAGCACCGGACCCACCCGGGCATCCACCACCCCCCGATCCTCCACCGACAGGCACGCCGTGGCCGCCACCACCGCCACCGCGTGCCGCTCCGAGATCACCCTGGCCGCCAGGGCGGCCATCGTCACCGGCATCTCGTGCACCAACGCCCGGGCCACCCCCACCAACCGGTCCCCCGCCGACGGGGGCTCCCGGCGCGCCAACGCCACCACCGACCCCACCGAACGGGCCGCGTCCACCGGCGCCACCACCTCCCGCGAGCACCGCACCGCATCCGTGGCCCGCGCCTGCACCGCACACACCGACCCCTTGACCCGCTCCAACACCCCGACCAGGTCCACCCGCTCCGCGTCGCTCAGCCCCCCGACATCCACCCCCGCCAGCCACCCCTGGAACGCCACCACCGGCCCCACCACACCACCAGACGCGGCGGCATCCCCGCCGGACGGCACTGCCTCCGACACCGGTCGGGCCACGGCGCCCTCGGTCACGGCATCCCCGCTACCGGCGGCGGAGACCTGACTGCCGCCCCCAGGCGGGACACCGCCACCACCGCGCGGCACGGCATCCACGGCGCGGCATCCGAACCACCGGGCGGCACGCCATCCCCCCGCTCGCGTGGCGTGGCGTCTGGAACCGGCTGCGGCACACCACTCCCCGGGCTGCCGCCCGACCCCTCGAAACCCGATCTCCCCCTCATGAGAAAACCGTACAGGTGTCCACCGACACCGGCCCGAACCCGCCGCCCACCTGTGGACGACGGCAACGACCGCACGCCCTGTGGACGAAGCGCCTCGGCACGGCGCACTCCAGCGCCGAGCCTCACGTACACCCAGCCTCCCACGGCCACCTCGAGCCACAATCGACCCGAAGCGGGCCGGGTCCCGGATGCGCGCCGTATAGCTACAGCGGCCCCGTCAGGCGGAGCCGGCGGCGAGGAAGCGGCCGGCCACCTCGACGAGCCGGTCGCCTCCCGCTCGGCGATGGTCGCGCGCGCCCGCCCGGGCCGCCCGCCTCACCCGGCCTCGCGCAGGATCGCGGCCAGCTCGGCGTGCCCCAACCGCTCCGCGTGCTCGAGAGCCGTGACCCCCTCGCGGTCCCCGATGGACGGGTCGGCGCCCGCAGCCAGCAGGATGCGCACGACCTCCTGGTGACGCACTCCCCCGTCACCGAGCACCACCGCCTCGAGCAGCGCCGTCCACCCGAGCCGGTTCACGTGGTCGAGGTCGATGCCCGTCGTCACGACGCGTCGTACGTACTCGACGTGGCCCCGCTCGCTCGCCGGGATGACGGACACCCCGCCGAAACGGTTGACGAGGGTGAGGTCCGGGTCCGCCGGAAGGAGCGTCTCGAGCATCTCGACGCTCCCGGTGACCCCGGTGACGAGCCACGGCGTGTCCTGCCGGTCGTCGCGCGCGTCGGGGTCGGCGCCCATGGCCACGAGCACGCGCGCCGCCTCCACGTGGTCTTCCGCCGACGCGAGGAGGAGCGCGGTGCGCCCGGCCGAGTCCCTCGCCTCGAGGCGGGCCCCGTCGCGCAGGGCCAGGGCGACGGCGTCGGCCTCCCCCGACGCGGCGGCCGCGAGCAGTGCGGCATCCGGGTCGGTGAAGGGCCGGTGGCGGCGGGCCGCGTCCAGCACCCGCTCGAGCCGGGGGTACCCGCGTTCCCGGGCCATCTGCAGCGCGGTGAGCCGCTCGGTGCCCGAGGGCCGGTCGAGCTCGACGCCGCCCGCGACGAGCACCTGAACCGTCGCCAGCTCGTCGGCCGCGTCCGCGCCGAACCACACCGCCTCGTGCACGGCCTGGTATCCGATGCGGTTGACGTGGTCCTTGTCGATGCCGGCCCGCAGCAGCCTGCCGACGATCAGGTGGTGGCCGCGCTCCGCCGCCCGGATGAGCCCGGTGCCGTTCCAGCCGTCCTTGGCGTCGATGTCGGCTCCGGCGGCGAGGGTGAGGTCGAGGAGGTCGAGGTACCCCTCGCTCGTCGCGATGAGGTAGGCCGACTGCTGGGTGGAGTCCTGCGCATCGACGTCGGCGCCGGCCGCCACCAGCTGACGGGCCCGCTCGACGTCGTTCGCCCACGCGGCGTCACGGAGCTGCTCGTCGAGGTCGGTGCCGGATGCCGGCACGCCGGGTCGCGTCGTCGCCTCACCCGGCGTGCCGACGACGTCCCGGTCCGACGTGCTCGCGAGCACGATGACGGGCGCCACCACCAGGGCGACGACGACGAGCGCCACGACGGGAAGCGACGAGCCGGGCCCGCGAGCGGCGCGGCGTCCCACCGGGTTACCCGTCCCCCCGGCGGCTGCGGGACACCCGCCACGCAGCACGTCGCACCCGCCAGCGGAGCCCGCTCGGTGGTGGCACGGCCCGCGCCTCGTCGAGGCGCCGGAGCATCTCGGCACCTCGAGGGGCGAGCGAGGGGCGCCGGCCGTCGATGCCCGGAGCCGTGGAGACGAGCCACCGGTAGGCGACTCCCCGCTCGGCCAGGTCGACGGCGTAGGACCTGCGGGCCGTCGCCAGGGCGTAGGCCTCACGCTGCGAGTCGTCGTCGAGGACGACCGGATCGGCGACGGCGTAGCGGACACCGGTCCGCTCGAGGTCGCGCGCGAGCTCGCGGCGCTCGAGGCCGCGCAGCGCGAGCAGAGGCGCCACGAGGGGGTAGAGGAGCCCGAGCGCGACGCCGAGGACGAGGGCCGTGACGACGAGGGCGACGAGCCACGAACGGGTCTCGCCCTCACCCGCCAGCGCCGACCACACGACGGCGATCGCGATGACGAAGTACCCGGCGCCGTACAGGACGGCCCAGGAGGCGTTGACCCCCGCCGAGCTCACGAGCGGGCCGTAGTCCCACCGGAGCGCGTCGGCACCCGGCCTGCGCACCCGGGTGGCGGGCCGCAGCTGGTCGCCGAAGAAGAACGCGGCCACCGACCCCAGCACGAGGCACGCGACGGCCAGCCCCACGAACCACCACCGGTTCTCGGTGAGCCAGCCGGCGACCTGCTCGATCCCGGTGTCGACGATCCACCACGCGACGACGACGGGGACGGCGACGACCACCGCGGGCACGACGAGGGCGGGCAGCGACCGCCCCACCCCCCGCGCGCGCCGGACGGCACCGACCCACCACCGCGCCACCCTCGAGCGCCCGGACGTGTCGAGGTGCGGCACCCCACGGCGGTCCGCGAGGGACCCGAGGGCCAGCCAGACGCTGCCGTAGGCGGCCGGCAGGCTGCCGAGCACGAGCAGCCCCAGGGCGATGCCGATCATCGCGGCGAGGGTGACGCCGCCCCGCGCGGCTCCCTCGGCGGCGGCCTCGTCCTCCCCCACCGCCCTCAGCTGGGACAGCGCGAACGTCAGCAGCGGGACGATCGGGCTCAGCAGCACCAGCCCGTGGAGCATCGTCCCCGTCCGCAGCGCGCCGAAGGCGAACGCCGCGAGAAGGCAGGAGGCGCCGAACAGGGCGGCCGGCCCCGACCACGCACCGGGGAGCGCGCCGAGCAGCGAGGCGGTGAGCAGGATGCCGCCCAGCGAGAGCCCGAGCAGGGCCAGCATCCGCGGCACGACCCCGCGCGACGTCAGGCCGACGATGGTCCAGTGCAGGACGAGCATCGCACCGCGCACGAGGCGGGTCACCGGCCGCACCGCTCCCAGACCCGAGGAGGGTGAGTCGAGCACCGTCGCCGACACGGCACCGGCCGTCGACGCGTTGCGGATCATGAGGTCGCTCGAGGTCTCGTCCGTGAGCGGCTCGCGGCCCACCCCGGCCCGGTCGAAGGCCGCGAGGAGCGCGACCCGGTCGGCCCCCGAGACCTGGGAGCCCTCGCCGAGGGCGCTCTCGAGGCGCCCGACGAGCGGCGCCTCGGCGGCGAGGAACAGCTCGCCGCGGGAGCGCGGGTTGGCCCCGTCGGCGCGGTCCTCGCGGATCGCGGCCGCGAGCGCAGCGACCTCCTCGGGCATCGTCGCCAGCTGGACCGACCACGCGAACAGGTCCGCGAGCGCCGGCATCGAGGGTGGCAGCTGGCCCGTCGGCGTCGTCTCGACGGCGAAGGCGCCCGCCAGCTCGACGACCGCCCGGTCGCGCAGGTCGCGCACCCGCGGGTCGTCCCTGAGCCCGGTGCCGGCGAACAGCGACGCCACGAGGCCGTCGACGGTGCTCTCGGCGAGCCGCCACGGGTCGGGGTGGGAGGTGAGGTACCCCGACAGGTACGCCACCCGCCGCACCCGGGCCGGGTCGAGGACGGTGCGGCACAGCACCGTCGCGGCGTCGAGCCGGCCCCACGTCCAGTCGTTGACCCGCCAGGACCGTTTGAGGAACCCGCCGAAGCGCTTGACCGACCAGCCGCCGAGCTTGTCGTCCCCGGTGGTCGAGTGCCGGGCGAACGCGTTGCGGGTCTGCGCCGAGAGCTGCACCACCTCGATGGGGATCGTCGAGCCGGTCATCGTGTCGTCGCCGATGGTCGTGCTGGCGACCTCGAGCTGGAGGAGGGTGGTGAGGAGCCCGGATACCGTGACGGCGCCGGTTCCCGGCGCGAGTGCGGCACACCACCGCTCGAGCGAGCGCCGGTCCCCGAGGACGTCGCCGGCCCGGGAGGCCGACGTGATGACCCGCGAGCCCGCCGCCCGCCGCAGCACCGGCACGACCGTGAGCAGCTGGTCGACGACGGCCCGGACGCGCTGGGCCACCGCCTCGCCGGCGGTCCCGGGGGCCCGGTGCGGGTCGAGCAGGACCTCCTCGAGGTGGGCGGTCACCGACGCCCGCCACGCCTCGGCCGCTCCGAGGTCGTTCCCGACCTCGAAACGACGTTCGTACTCCGACTGGGCGACACGCGAGATCGCCTGTCGCACACCCTCGTCGCCCCCTCCGCCCATGAGCCGCGCGTACGACGCGAGGCGCAGCATCCAGTAGTGCTGGTCGGGCCGCAGCGCGGCGAGCACCTCGTCCTCCTCCCACGCGTCGTCGGTGAGGTGCCGGCACTCCCGGATGTCCCGGATCAGCTCCGTCACGTGCTTGCGGGCGTCACTCGATGTGGTCCAGTCGTCGCCCGGGGGCAGCATCCACACGAGCTCGCGGAGCAGCTCGTTCACGGTCTCGGCCACGGACACCGCTCCGGAGACGCCCCACCGCCACGGCGACCCCGTGTCGGGCGCGTCGCGGGTCGGGTAGGTCTCGGGCAGGTAGGGGATGCCGTGCACCGGGCTCGTCGGGCTCCCTCCCCCGCCGCGGGCGTCCTCGACCGCCTGCTGGGCGAGCTCGGCGGCCCGCCGGATCCGTTCGTAGTCCCAGACGTCGTCACCCTCGGGCCAGGACGCCGGGGGCCGGTGGCCGACCTGTCGCCGCGCGAGGTCCCGTGCCGCGTGCCAGATCCGCAGGCGCCGGTAGTGGGGGAAGAGCTCCGCCCCGAGGCCCTCGAGGTCCTGAGTCCGGCCCCCGGGCCCACGGTCCCCGAAGCCGCCGAGGATGTCCGAGCGGGTCCCCCGCCGGCTCGCGGCGCGGATGTTGTGGTCCTCGAGCTCGTCGACGAAGGTGCGGCTCCCCTGGGCCGACAGGGCTCCGAGCACGCCGGTGAGCGACCCGGCGAGCGTGGGCGGCCGCGTCGCGTCGTCGCCGGGGTCCGCTCCGGGCGCCGGCGCGTGGGGGTACACGAGGAGCATGACGCGGCGCACCGGGCCCTCCGCCGGCATCAACCCGATCGCCTCGACCGCCGCGCGGGTCGGGGTGTTCGCGAGGACGCCACCGTCGACGACGAAGCGCGACCGGTCGCGCGCCGGGAACGCGTCGCCCCACTCCTCGACGACGTCGGCCATCGAGGGGCGCAGGCCCGTCGTGTCGGTGTCCGCCGCACCCCCCGTGGGCACCGGGACGAAGGTCGGCTCGAACGCCACGGGGAAGCTCGACGAGGCGCGTGCCGCCAGCGCCATCTGGGCCGCCGTGACGGCGATCCGGCCGGCGCAGAACGGGTCGACCCGCTCCGGATGCCGGGGGCCGGCACCGGCCTCCGCCTCCCCCGGCTCTCCCGGCTCTCCCGGCTCCCCCGTCACGTCCCGGGCGTCCGTCGGCCGCCGCCACCGGAACCGTGCCGCGTGGACGGTCTGCGGGAGCCGCTGCCCGAGCGAGTCGACCGTGACCTCCTGGTTCCCCCCGAGCACGGTCGTCGCCATCGTGAGGTCCATCGGCGCCTGGTCGGCGGGGACGAGGTCGAGGGGGTCCGCGAGCCGCGCCATCGCCGCGTGCAGCTGGGGGAGGAAGTGGTCGTCGCCCTTGAGCAGCGAGCTCGGGGCACCCCGGAACGGCTGCCGCAGCAGGGCCTCGATGCGCCCTTGTTCGACCCAGACGTCACGCAGCGAGGCGAGGTCGGCGTAGCGGTTGACCTGGGCGAGGGCGAGCGCGGCCCCGTTGACCCCGCCCGCGGAGGTGCCCGAGACGACGTCCACCCGGGCCCGGCATCCCGTGAGGCGGAGCAGGTCTGCGTACGGCCCCTGCCCGTCCCCGGCCTTGACGAGCCGGTCGAGCTCGAGGGCGACCCCGCCCATCCACACGGCGAGCGAGACCCCGCCGTTCATGACCACCCCGAACCTGATCTCCTCGGGCGGGACGGTGGACAGGTCGTGCGCGCCGAGGCCGTGCGGGTCCGGTTGGTCCTCCATGGATCGCTCCTCCCGTGCGGGTGACCCCATGGTTCACCCGGGGTCCGGTCGCCGACAACCAGAAAGGAGCGTGTCGCGGGCGTCGGTGATACGCGCAGGGGTCGAGGTGGGTGGGGCGGCCCAGCGCAGGCCCCGGGGCGGGTCCTCAGAACCCGAGGCGTCCCAGCTGCTTGGGGTCGCGCTGCCAGTCCTTGGCGACCTTGACGTGCAGGTCGAGGTGGACCCGCTGCCCGAGCAGCCCCTCGATGCCGCGGCGAGCGGTCGTGCCCACCTCGCGCAGCCGGGAGCCGCCGCGCCCGATGACGATGGCCTTCTGCGAGTCGCGCTCGACGAAGACGTTGACCCGCACGTCGAGGAGGGGGTGGTCGGGGCTGCGCCCCTCGCGCGGGACGACCTCGTCGACGACGACGGCGAGGCTGTGCGGCAGCTCGTCGCGCACGCCCTCGAGCGCAGCCTCGCGCACGAGCTCGGCGATCATGACGAGCTCGGGCTCGTCGGTGAGGACGTCGTCGGGGTACAGCGGCCCGGGTGAGGGCGGCAGGTGCTCCGCGAGGACCGCGGCGACCTCCCCGACCTGGTCGCCGCGGGTGGCCGAGCACGGCACGATGGCCGCCCAGTCGCCGAGCCGGTCGATCGCGATGAGGTGCTCGGCGAGCCGCTGCCGGTCGACGGTGTCGGACTTCGTGGCGATCGCGACGACGGGCGTGCGCCGGCCGCCCATGATCTCGGCGAGCTCCCTGGCGATGAACTGGTCCCCCGGCCCGATCCGCTGGTCGGCCGGCAGGCAGAAGCCGATGACGTCGACCTCGAGCAGCGTCTCGCGCACGAGGTCGTTGAGGCGCTCCCCCAGCAGGGTCCGCGGCTTGTGCAGCCCGGGGGTGTCGACGAGGATCAGCTGGCTGTGCTCCCCGCTGACGATGCCGCGGATCGTGTGCCGCGTGGTCTGCGGCTTGCTCGACGTGATCGCGACCTTGCTGCCGACGAGCGCGTTGGTCAGGGTGGACTTGCCGGCGTTGGGGCGGCCGACGAGGCACGCGAAACCCGCGACGTACTCCCGCTCGTGCGGTTCGTTGGCGCTCATCCGGCGCGCTCCTCCATCTCCGGCGCCATCGGCACCGGCTCGACCCGCTCGACGACGACGGTCGCGATGCGGTGGCGCCGCCCCGACATGCGCTCGGCGGTGAGGCGCAGGCCGGCCACCTCGCACGTGGACCCGAGGATCGGCACGCGGCCGAGCTCCTTGCCGATGAGCCCGCCGACGGTGTCGACCTCCTCCTCGTCGAGCGCGACGTGGAACAGCTCGGCGAGGTCGTCGACGTGCATCGTCGCGGAGACCCGGACCCGGCCGTCGCCGAGGTCCTCGACCTCGGGGGCCTCCCGGTCGTACTCGTCGGTGATCTCGCCGACGATCTCCTCGAGGATGTCCTCGATCGTGACGAGGCCGGCCGTGCCGCCGTACTCGTCGACGACGACGGCGAAGTGGGTCTGGTCACGCTGCATCTCGCGCAGCAGGTCGTCGACCGGCTTGCTCTCCGGGACGAACGGCATCGGCCGCATGAGCTCGGTGACCGGCAGCGCCCCGGCATCCGGGTCGGCGTTGAGCCGACGCATGACGTCCTTGAGGTAGAGCAGCCCGGCGACGTCGTCGACGTCGCGGCCGAGCACCGGGATCCGCGAGAACCCCGAGCGCAGGAACAGGCTCATCGCCTGGCGGCAGGTGCGGTCGTCGTCGATGGCCACCATGTCGGTGCGCGGCACCATGACCTCGCGCGCGAGCGTGTCGCCGAGCTCGAAGACGGAGTGGATCATCTCGCGCTCGCCGGCCTCGATGAGGGCGTGGTCGCGGGCCATGTCGACGAGGTCGCGCAGCTCGCTCTCGCTCTCGAACGGGCCGTCGCGGAACCCCTTGCCCGGGGTGATCGCGTTCGTCAGGGCGATGAGCAGCCGCGAGAACGGGCCGAGCACGCGCCGCAGCCACACCGTGCTCGGGGCGGCTGCGAGGGCCACCCGGGCGCTGTGCTGCGCCCCGAGCGTGCCCGGGGACACGCCGACGACGGCGAACGAGATGAGGGCCATGATCGCGATGGCGACGAGGAAGCCCTCGACCGTGCCGTCGACGTAGTCGGTGACGGCCAGGGTCACCATGACCGCGACGGTCGACTCGGCGATGACGCGCAGGAAGGACAGCACCGACAGGTACGCCGCGGTGTCGCCGACGACGCGCACGAGCGCCCTGGCGCCGGGTCTTCCCTCGTCGAGGAGCTCCTGGGCGCGGGTGCGCGACATCCGCTGGAACGCGGCCTCGGCCGTGGAGATGAGGAAGGCGAGGAGGGTGGCGAGGACCGCGAGGGTCACGAGGCGGGTCATGGGGGTCGGCGATCAGGTGGTGGGCCGGCCGCGGGTGGCGAGGAAGGTGAGGAGCAGCTGGCGCTGCAGCTCGAACATCTCCGTCTCCTCCTCGGGCGTCGCGTGGTCGTAGCCGAGCAGGTGCAGGATGCCGTGCGTCGTGAGCAGCAGGAGCTCCTCCTCGGTCGCGTGGCCGGCCTCGCGGGCCTGCCTCGCGGCGACCCCCGGGCACAGGACGATGTCGCCGAGCACGCCCTCCTGTGGCTCGGCGCCCTCGCGGGCCGGGCGCAGCTCGTCCATGGGGAAGCTCATGACGTCGGTCGGGCCGGGCAGGTCCATCCACTGCACGTGAAGGGTCTCCATCGCGTCCTCGTCGACGAGCCGGAGGCACAGGTCGGCCTGCGGGTGCACCCGCATCTGGGCCAGGACGTAGCGCGCGCAGGCGACGAGCTCGAGCTCGTCGAGCGCGAACTCGGTCTCGTTGAGGACGTCGATGCTCACCGGCGAGGGCCCTTGGGCTGCTTGTCGTCCCAGCGGCCGTAGGCGTCGACGATGGCGCCGACCAGCCGGTGACGAACGACGTCGACGGCCGTGAGCTCGGCGAAGTGGACGTCCTCGAGGTCGAGGAGGATGTCGCGCACGACCCGCAGCCCGCTGAGGTTTCCGCCCGAGAGGTCGACCTGGGTGACGTCGCCGGTGACGACCATCTTGGAGCCGAAGCCGAGGCGGGTGAGGAACATCTTCATCTGCTCGGGCGTGGTGTTCTGCGCCTCGTCGAGGATGATGAACGCGTCGTTGAGGGTGTTGTGGGTGAGGACGAAGTCGTCCGTGACGTACAGCGAATCGGCCGCCGCCACCTGGATGCACATCGTCTCGACCTCGCCGAGGGGCTCGACCCGGTCGACGAACCTCATCGGGCGACCACCGCCCGTCGCCTCGTAGCAGGTCCGCTTCCGCTCGAGGCGGAAGGGCTGGTAGCCCTCGGGGAGTCGGATGTCCACGACGAAGGCGTCGTTGCGGTACGGCACCTCCCGACCGGCTGCCCGCCCTGGTGCTCGTCCTTCCGCCGGGCGCGAGCGCCAGTAGGCGACACCACCGAGGGAACGCACGATGAAGACGACGTCGTCGCGCAGCCGTGGGGACGTCGTGGAGTACTGCACCCGGCAGGTGCGGTCCTGCTGGACGACGGGACCGCCGTCGACGTCGAGCAGCCCCTGGAGCAGGGCGAGGCGCACCCACGAGGAGTTGTGCAGGTAGGACCGCGGGACGAACTTCGTCGAGGACCGCGTGCCGGCGAGGCCCAGCTGGCGCAGGATCGTGGTGACCGGGTTGGCCACGCGCAGGCCCCCGCGGCCGTGTCCGCGGTGGTGGAGCGTGTCGTCGATGGGCCCCCTTGGTGTGACGTCCACGGGTAGTGCCACGTCGTCGAAGGCGTCCTGCAGCGCCTCGACGAGCTCGGGGTCCGTGCTCGTGAACGACGGCGTCGTGCGCGTCGTGATGCACCCGTCGCCCAGCAGCAGCCCCAGGGCGTAGGGGTCCATGGGGACCTCCTGCGGAACGAACTCGACGGCGTCGACGAGGGGCAGCTCGAACCGTCGTGCGTGGGCGCGGCGCTCCTGGCCCACCATGTCCTGGGTCTGGACAGTGCGCCAGCGGTCTCGCCGCCGGTCCTCGGCGGTGCGGACCGTCCACAGGTGCTCCCCGCAGGCCAGTGTCGACGCGCCGTCCTGGGTCGTGACGCGGTAGACCCGCCGACGTCCTTGCGGGAACACGCCCAGCACATGGGTCGGCAGGCCGCTCGACCCCACCACGAGGTCGCCGACTTCCAGGTCTCCGAAGCGGCGGTAGCCCTCGGGTGTCAGCACCCTGCTGTCGAGCGGTTGCGCTCGGCCGCGCATGTAGGCCAGGGGGGCGACCTCGATGGTGCCGGCTGCCATGAGCCGCGGGATCGACTCGGGGTCGACCATGTCGTGCAGCGCGTCGTAGAGCGGGCGCAGGTAGGGGTCGATCTTGTCGTTGAGGGTGCCCGGGAGGAACCCGAGGCGCTCGCCCGCCTCGACCGCGGGGCGGGTGAGGATGATCCGGTTGACCTGCTTGGCCTGCAGCGCCGCGACCGCCTTGGCCATCGCGAGGTAGGTCTTGCCGGTGCCCGCCGGGCCGATGCCGAAGACGATCGTGTTGTCCTCGATGGCGTCGACGTAGCGCTTCTGGCCGAGCGTCTTGGGGCGGATCGTGCGACCGCGGTTGGAGACGATGTTCATCGTGAGCACGTCGGCGGGCCGCTCGACGGTCTGGGCGCGCAGCATCTGGATCGAGCGCTCGACCGCGTCGCGGTTGAGCGGCTGGCCACCCTCGATGACGTCGAGCAGCTCGTCGATGAGCCGTTCGACGAGCGCGACGTCGGCACTCGGGCCGGAGATGTGGAACTCGTTGCCCCTGACGTGGATGCCCAGATGGGGGAACTGGCGCTCCATCGTGCGGAGCATCTCGTCCCGGGGGCCGAGAAGGGTGACCATCGCGACGTCGGGCGGGACGACGACGGTGTGCTCGCGGACGTGGGGGTGCGTCTGCCCGGCCCCCGCGTCGGGGCCTGCGGGCTGGTCGGTATGGGCGTCAGTCATCGTGGGACGAGTCTACGAGCCCGCACCGACGGCGGGCACCACGGATTCCCGTGGGCACGACCTCGCACGGTCACCCGGGCGGCCAGCTCAGCGTGCGCCCGCCGAGGACGTGGAGGTGCGCGTGGAAGACGCTCTGCTGGGCCGCCGCGCCGGTGTTCGCCACGGTGCGGTAGCCCGGCAGGCCCGCGTCGTCGGCGACCCGGGCGGCGAGGGCGACGGCATCCGCGAGCTCGTCGGGGGATGCCGCGGCGAGGCTCGCGAGGTCGGGGACGTGCCGCCGGGGCACGACGAGCACGTGCGTCGGGGCGGCCGGGTCGATGTCGCGGAACGCGAGGCAGTGCCGGCTCTCGCCGACGACCTGCGCGGGGAGGGCGCCCGCGACGATGCGGCAGAACAGGCAGTCCTCGCCCGTGGGTTCGCTCATGGGTCGAATCTAGTCGTCAGCGCCAGCGGCTCATCGCGCTGACGACCGCCAGGGCTGCGGGGCCGGCGCTCGACGACCGGAGCACCGTGCTCCCCAGCCGTACGGCGAGCGCCCCGGCCGCCTCGAGCGCCGCGAGCTCCTCGGGCGAGACCCCGCCCTCGGGCCCGACGACGAGCACGACGTCACCGGCATCCGGCAGGGTGACGGTCGCGAGCGGCATCGCGGCGTCCTCGTGGAGCACGAAGGCGGCGCCGGCGGCACGGACGCGCCGCGCGAGGTCGGCCGTCGTCGCCGCCGGCGCGAGCACGGGCCGCCGGGTGCGGCGGGACTGCTTCGTCGCGGCGACGAGCACGGCATCCCACTTGCGCCACGCCTTCTCGCCGCGCTCCCCGCGCCACTGCACGACGCTGCGCGCCGCCTGCCAGGGCACGACCTCGTCGACACCGCACTCGGTGGCGGCCTCGATCGCCTGGTCGTCGCGGTCGTTCTTCGCGAGCGCCTGCACGAGCACGAGGCGCGGGCTCGGGACCGGGTCGGTGCTCACCGCGACGACGCGCACGTCGAGGGTGCCCGAGCCGGCCGCCACGACCTCGCCCTCGACGCGCAGGCCCGCACCGTCGGTGAGGAGGAGGTGCTCGCCGACCCGGGTGCGGCGCACCGTCGCGGCGTGCCGCCCCTCGGGGCCGTCGACGACGACGACGTCGCCGACCCCCCGGCCCGCGAGCGCCTCGGGCGCGAGGAGGTGGAGGGGCAGCGTCATCGTCTCGCGCGCGGGATGCCGTGGCTCAGCGGGTCTTGAAGGCGTCGCGCAGCTTGCCGAAGATCGAGCCCTCGGCCGGGTTGGCCACCCGGCCCTCGGGTCGCTCCTCGCCGCGCGCCCTGGCGAGCTGACGGAGGATCTCCTCCTGCTCGGCGTCGAGCCGGGTCGGGGTCTGCACCATCGCGTGGACGACGATGTCGCCACGCCCGGTGCCGCGCAGGTGCGTCACCCCGAGCCCGCGCAGGGTGATCGAGTCGCCGGACTGGGTGCCCCGGCGCACGTCGAGGTCCCGCGGGCCGTCGAAGGTCTCCATGCCCAGGGTCGCGCCGAGCGCGGCCGCGGTCATCGGCACCTCGATCGTCGCGTGGAGGTCGTCCCCGCGGCGCTGGAAGACCGGGTGCCGGTTGACGGCGACCTCGACGTACAGGTCACCCGCGGGCCCGGCGCCGTGCCCGACCTCACCCTCGCCCGCGAGCTGGATCCGGGTGCCGGTGTCGACGCCCGGCGGCACCTTGAGGGTCAGGGTGCGGCGGGTGCGCACGCGCCCGTCGCCGGAGCACTCGTAGCAGGGGTGGGTGATGAGCTGGCCGAAGCCCTGGCAGGTCATGCAGGGCCGGGTCGTCATGACCTGCCCGAGGAAGCTGCGCTGCACCTGCTGCACCTCGCCGCGGCCGGCGCAGACGTCGCAGGTGCGCGTCGTCGTGCCGGGCTGCATCCCGCCTCCGTGGCAGGTGCCGCAGGCGACGGCGGTGTCGATCGTGAGCTCCTTCTGGGCGCCGAAGACGGCGTCCGCGAGGTCGATGTCGAGGCGCACGAGGGCGTCCTGGCCCCGGGTGGTGCGCGAGCGCGGCCCCCTCCCGGCCGTCCCCGCCTGGCCGCCGAAGAAGGCGTCCATGATGTCGCTGAACGAGAAGCCCTGGCCGAAGCCCGCCGCACCCGAGCCGTAGGGGTCGGACCCCATGTCGTACGCCTGCTTCTTGTCGGCGTCGGACAGCACGTCGTAGGCCTGGGAGACCTTCTTGAACTGCTCCTCGGCCTCGGGGCCGGGGTTGACGTCGGGGTGCAGGCGCCGCGCAGCGCGACGGTAGGCGCGCTTGATGTCCTCGGGGCTCGCGTCGCGCGCGACCCCGAGGTCGGCGTAGTAGTCGTTCACGGGTGGCAGGTCCTTCGGGACGGGGTTCAGGGGGACGGGCGGGCGGGCGCCTACTGGGCGAGGATGCGCGAGACGTACGTGGCGACGGCCCGGACGGCCGCCATCGTCGTGGGGTAGTCCATCCGCGTCGGACCGACGACGCCCAGGCCCGCGACGAGGTCGGACCCGGCACCGTAGCCGGTCGTCACCATCGACGTCGCCTGGAGCCCGGCGTACGGGTTCTCGTGCCCGATCCGCACGGCGATGCGCTCGCCCTGCTCGGCGACGGTGCCGAGCAGCTGGAGCAGCACGACGTGCTCCTCGAGAGCCTCGAGGACCGGCCCGAGGTTCGTCGTGAAGTCGGGGCCGACCCGGGCGAGGTTGGCGGTGCCGGCGAGGACGACGCGCTCCTCGCGCTCCTCGACGAGGGAGTCCTGCAGCGCGGTGCCGATGGCCCGCACGAGGTCTCGCAGCCCCGGGTCGAACCGCTCGGGCACCGACGCGAGCTCGGCCGAGGCCTCCGCGAGGGTGCGTCCGCTCGTCGCCCGGTTGAGCTCGGTGCGCAGGACGGCCAGGGTGGCCTCGCCCTCGCCCTCGTCGTCGAGGAGGAGGTCGGTGCCGACGTCGATGACGCGCTGCTCGACCCGCCCGGTCGTCGTGATGAGGACGACGAGGAGCCGGTGCCCGCCGATCGGCACGAGCTCGACGTGCCGCACGGAGGAGCGCGCGAGGGAGGGGTACTGGACGACGGCGACCTGCCGGGTCAGCGAGGCGAGGAGCCGCACCGTGCGGTCGACGACGTCGTCGAGGTCGACGGCGCCCTCGAGGAAGTGGGCGATGGCCCGCTGCTCGGCGGCGCTCATCGGCTTGATCGCCGAGAGCCGGTCGACGAAGAGGCGGTACCCGGCATCCGTGGGCACCCGCCCGGCACTCGTGTGCGGAGCGGCGATGAGGCCCTCCTCCTCGAGGGCGGCCATGTCGTTGCGCACGGTGGCCGCCGAGACGCCGAGCTGGTGGCGCTCGAGCAGCGCCTTGGAGCCCACCGGCTCGGAGGTCTGGACGTAGTCCTGGACGATGGCGCGCAGCACGCGCAGCCGTCGGTCCTCGCTCATGGGGTGGTCACCTCCGTCTGGCACTCTCGCACTCGGAGTGCCAATTCTACGGGATGCGCCACAGTGCCCCCGCGACGCCGCCACCGTGACCGGCCCTCCACGGCGCGCCACCCGGGCGCGGCGGCCGGGCCGGGCTAGCCTCGCGGCCGTGGTCGACAGGTATGGCAGCGACGTGCTCGGCGAGGGCTGGCGCACGCCGCCGCGGGGACGATCCGTGCAGCTCCCCGCCGAGAGGGGAACCGTCGTCGAGGACGTCGAGACCGGGTGGTGCGGCGCCGTCGTGCGCGTCGAGAAGGCAGGCGGCGTCCACGTCGTCCACCTCGAGGACCGGCACGGACGCACCCGGGGGTTCCGCCTCGGCCCCGGCTTCCTCGTCGACGGTGCGCCGGTGACCCTCACTCCCCCGCGCGCCGCGGCCGACGCCCGCCTGGCGCAGGCGCGTGCGGCGTCCGCGCGCACCGCGAGCGGGTCGCGCGCCGTTGCCGGGCAGCGGGCCAGGGTGGCGAGCGGGTCGCGGATCTTCGTCGAGGGCCGGCACGACGCCGAGCTCGTCGAGAAGGTGTGGGGGGACGACCTGCGGGTCGAGGGCGTCGTCGTCGAGATGCTCGACGGCGTCGACGACCTCGCCGGGGCCGTGCGGGCCTTCGCCCCCGGTCCGGGCCGGCGGATGGGCGTGCTCGTCGACCACCTCGTGCCCGGGACGAAGGAGTGGCGGGTCGTCGAGCAGGCCCGGGCCGTGCGTCCCCACGCCGCGCACGTGCTCGTCGTCGGGCACCCGTACGTCGACGTGTGGCAGTCGGTCAAGCCCCAGCGGCTCGGCCTCGAGACGTGGCCGGTCGTCCCGCGCGGCACCCCGTGGAAGGTCGGGATCGCCGCCCACCTCGGCTGGCCGCACGAGAGCCAGCAGGACCTCGCGGCCGCCTGGCGGCGGATCCTCGGTGCCGTCGACGGCTACGCCGACCTCGAGCCCGAGCTGCTCGGCCGCGTCGAGGAGCTCATCGACTTCGTCACCGCCCCGGGGTCGTGACCTCGGGGTCGGCCCTGACGCGACCCTGACCCCGACCCCGGCTCCACCCCGGGAACCCTGTGGCGGCGGCGCGGTCGGGTGTTTGATGGATGTAGACCACCCCATGAGGAGAACAGATGAGCGACACCACGCCCCGTCCCGACGAGACACCGAGCGACCCGACCGCTCCCCCGCCGCCGCCCGCCGACCTCGAGTCCGCCGACGCCGCTGCTGCCCCGGACGCCCCGGAGGCTGCGGCTCCCCCGCCCCCGCCCCCGCCGGCCGAGCCGGTGCCGTACCCCGTCCCCCCGGTCACGACCTTCCGCGACCCGGTCGCCGGCGAGTTCTACGGCCAGCAGCAGTACGCCCAGCAGCAGTACGGCCAGCAGCCCCCGCCGCCCCCGCCGCCGCCGGCGGGCGCCCCCGCCCCCGGCTACGAGGTCGCGACCAACCCCATGAAGCCCTCCGACGAGCGCACGACCGGCATGGCGGCGCACGGCGTCACCCTCGCGGCCACCGTGCTGTCGAGCGGCTTCCTCGGCTTCGTCTGCGCGCTCGTCATGTACCTCGTGTTCCGCGACCGCGGGCCGTTCGTGCGCCACCACGCGGCGAACGCCCTCAACATCCAGATCATCGCCGGCATCGTCATGCTCGTGTCGCTGCCGCTCATGCTCGTGCTCGTCGGCTTCCTCACCTTCGGCGCGGCCGTCGTGTGGGCGATCGTCATGCACATCATCGGTGCCGTGAAGGCGAACAACGGCGACTGGTGGAACCCGCCGCTCACCCCGCAGTTCGTCAAGTGACGAGCCGGCGCACGACGGCATCCGCGAGGAGCCGTCCGCGCCGGGTGAGCACGACCCTTCGGTCGAGCACGGCCGCGCGGCCGTCGACGAGCCCGTCCCCGACGAGGCCCGCGACGGCGGCGCGGCCGTCGTCGTCGAGGGCGCCGACGGGGAGGCCCTCGCGCAGCCGCACCCCCAGGAGGACCTCCTCGTCGTGGCGCTGCGCTGCGGTGAGCTCCTCGCGCCCGGCCGCCGGCGACACCCCGGCCGCGAGGCGCGCCGCGTAGGTTCGCGGGTGCTTGACGTTCCACCAGCGCACCCCGCCGACGTGGCTGTGCGCACCCGGGCCGACCCCCCACCAGGCGTCGCCGCGCCAGTATCCCTCGTTGTGCCGGCACCGGCCCGCGGGGGTGCGCGCCCAGTTGCTCACCTCGTACCAGCCGAACCCGGCGGCGGCGAGCACCTCGTCGGCGAGCTCGTACTTGTCGGCCTCGTCGTCCCCCTCGGGCATCGGCAGCTCCCCGCGCCGCACCTGCGCCGCGAGCCGGGTGCCCTCCTCGACGACGAGGGCGTACGCCGAGACGTGGTCGGGCCCGAGCGCGACGGCGGCGTCGAGGCTGGCCCGCCAGTCGTCGAGGCTCTCCCCCGGCGTGCCGTAGATGAGGTCGACGCTCGTGGCCAGCCCCACCGCCTTCGCCCCCTCGACCGCGGTGGCGACCCGGGCCGGGTCGTGGGTGCGGTCGAGGGTGCGCAGCACGTGGGGTACGACCGACTGCATCCCGATCGACACCCGGGTGAAGCCCCCCGCGGCGAGCTCGGCGAGGTCGGCCGGGGTGACCGAGTCGGGGTTGGCCTCGGTCGTCACCTCGGCGTCGGCGGCGAGCCCGAACCGCGACCGGATGCCGTCGACGCACCGGACGAGGTCGGCCGCCGGCAGCAGGGTCGGGGTCCCGCCGCCGACGAAGACGGTGTCGACCGGGCGGGCGTGCTCGCCGAGGACTCGTACCGCGAGGTCGAGCTCGGCGAGCGCCTGGTCCACGAAGCTCGCGGTCGACGCGCCGGGGCCGAGCTCGGTCAGCGTGTACGTGTTGAAGTCGCAGTAGCCGCACCGCACCGAGCAGTACGGCACGTGGACGTAGACGCCGAACCGGGAGCCGGCGAGGGAGGCGAGAGCGCCCTCGGCCAGCTCGCCGGACACGGGGGCGGGGTCGCCGTCGGGCAGTCGGGGCACCGCCCCATTGTCGTCCACCCGGTCGACCTACGATGACCCGGTGACGGAGCGCTGGATCGACCTCGACGGCCTGGTGAACATGCGCGACCTCGGTGGCCTGCCGACGCGCGGTGGCGGGCGCACGGCATCCGGTCGGCTCATCCGATCCGACAACCTCCAGGACCTCACCGACGCCGACGTGACCCGCCTCGTCGACGAGCTCGGCGTCACCGACATCGTCGACCTGCGCACCGACCACGAGCTGCACATCGAGGGTCCGGGGCCGCTGCGGCGCATCGGGTCCCTGACCCACCACCACCACTCGCTCATCGAGGAGCGGCTGCCGAGCGAGAGCACCGAGCAGGTCGGCGAGCGGGCCCTGCTCACGGCGTGGGACGAGCAGCGACCGACCCGTGACGCGGCGTTCTGGGCCGAGCACTACCTCGGCTACCTCGCCCGGCGCCCCGACTCGGTCGCGGCCGCGCTGCGCGTCGTCGCCCACGCGCGGGGCGCGACGGTCGTGCACTGCGCCGCGGGCAAGGACCGCACCGGCACCGTCGTCGCGATGGCGCTCGACGTGGCCGGCGTGCCGCGCGAGGAGATCGTCGCCGACTACGTGCTCACCGCCGAGCGGATCGACGCGATCATCGGCCGGCTGCTGCCGCGCGAGGCCTACGCCGCGGCGCTGGCCCGGCAGAAGCCCGACGACCAGCTGCCGCGGGCCGAGTCGATCGAGGCGATCCTCGACGCGGTCGACGAGGGCTGGGGCGGCGCACCCGGCTGGTTGCGCGAGCGCGGGTGGACCGCGGCCGACGTCGAGCTGCTCCGGGCGCGCCTCACCGAGCCGGCTTCTCGCTGACGTAGATCGTGATGACGCCCTCGACGACGACGGTGCCGTCCGTGCGCACGGCGCGCACCCGCACCGGGACGTCGCCCGCCGCGGCCCAGTCGGCGGGGTCGGTCTCGGCGACGCAGAGCAGGTCGGTCGTCGACTTCGCGAGGTAGGACACCGTCATCCCCTTGGGGATCCACCGGCGCCCGGGCGGCGTCGTCGCCTCGGCGAGCAGGCCCATCGCGGCCTCGAGGCCGTTGCACACCGCGATGGCGTGGACGGTGCCGATGTGGTTCTGCACGGCCCGCCGCTTGCGGATCGTCAGCTCGGCGTGGTGCGGGCGCACGTCGCGCACCTGCGGGCGGATCGTGCGGAAGTAGGGCGCCTTGGTCGCGAAGAGGAGCGAGAAGACCCGCTTGCCGAGCGGCTTGGCGGACATCGACCGGTAGAGGGCGTAGGTATCGGGCACCCGCAGATGTTACCGACCGGTAGGGCGGGTCGGGCTAGCGTGTGGCGATGCCCACCCCCGCGTACCCCGGACAGCCCGGGTTCGTCGTGCCCGCGCCGCAGGACCGTCCGCGCTACGACCGTCGGGCCGTGCGCGTGCTCCTGCTCGACGAGGACGACCGGATGCTGCTCTTCCTCGACTCCGACCTCGGCCTCGACCCGGTCGCCCACTGGTGGGTCACCCCCGGTGGGGGCGTCGACCCGGGCGAGAGCGACCACGAGGCGGCGGTGCGCGAGCTGTGGGAGGAGACCGGCCTCGTCGTCGACGCCGACGAGCTCGTCGGGCCGGTCCTGACCCGCGTCGCGGTCCACGGGTACAGCGACAAGGTCGTCGACCAGACCGAGGTGTTCTACGTCGTGCGGGTGCCGGCCTTCGAGGTCGACACCACGGCGCACACCGAGGAGGAGCTGCTGACCGTGGCCGACATCCGCTGGTGGGCGCTGCCCGACCTCGCGACCACCGACGACGACGTGTGGCCCCGCGACGTGCTCGCCGTGCTCGAGCTGGCGCAGCGACCGCACGCGTGGAGCGACGGGCCGGTGCAGGCCGACCCTGTCGAGGAGTCGAGTGTCCCCGCCTCGTGAGAGGTTGGCCGGATGGATGCGAAGCAGACGGCGTGGCGCTACCTCCAAGGGCTGCGCGAGACGGTGCTCTGGAAGGTCGAAGGGCTCACCGAGCGTGACCAGCGGATGCCGTTGACCCCCACCGGCACGAACCTGCTGGGGGTGGTCAAGCACCTGGCGGGCGTCGAGGCGGAGTACTTCGGGGCGTGCCTGGGGCGCCCCTGGCCCGAGCCGATGGCCTTCTGGGCCGACGACGCCGAGCCGAACGCCGACATGTGGGCGACGGCCGAGGAGTCCCCCGCCGACGTCCTCGACCTCTACCGGCGGGTCACGGCGTTCGCCGACGAGACCATCGAGCCCCTCCCGCCCGACGCCCCGGCATCCGTGCCGTGGTGGCGCACGCCCGAGACCGACCTGCACACCCTGCTCGTGCACATGGCCGTCGAGACAGCCCGGCACGCCGGCCAGCTCGACATCCTGCGCGAGCAGCTCGACGGTGCGCGCGGGCTGCGCGACGGCATGACGAACCTGCCCGACGTGGACGAGGCCTGGTGGGAGGCCTACGTGGCCCGGCTGCGCGGCATCGCCGAGCGGTCGGGCTGAGCCCGGCCTACTTCTTGGTGGCCTGGGCGCCGGCGCCGTCGGAGGTGAGGGCGGCGATGAACGCCTCGGGCGGCACCTCGACCGAGCCGATGTTCTTCATCCGCTTCTTGCCCGCCTTCTGCTTCTCGAGCAGCTTGCGCTTGCGCGAGATGTCGCCGCCGTAGCACTTGGCGAGGACGTCCTTGCGGATGGCGCGGATGTTCTCGCGCGCGATGACCCGGGCGCCGACGGCGGCCTGGATCGGCACCTCGAACTGCTGCCTCGGAATGAGCTCCTTGAGCTTGCCGGCCATCATGACGCCGTAGCCGTAGGCCTTGTCCTTGTGGACGATCGCCGAGAAGGCGTCGACGGTCTCGCCCTGGAGGAGGATGTCGACCTTGACGAGGTCGGCCACCTGGTCGCCGTCGGGCTCGTAGTCGAGGCTCGCGTAGCCGCGGGTGCGCGACTTGAGCTGGTCGAAGAAGTCGAAGACGACCTCGGCGAGCGGCAGGGTGTAGCGCATCTCGACGCGTTCCGCGGACAGGTAGTCCATGCCGAGCAGGGTGCCGCGCTTGCCCTGGCAGAGCTCCATGATGGCGCCGATGTACTCGCTCGGTGCGAGGATCGTGGCGCGCACCTTGGGCTCGCGCACCTCCGCGACCTTCCCGCCGGGGAACTCGCTGGGGTTGGTGACGACGATCTCGGTGCCGTCGTCCATCGTCACGTCGTAGACGACGTTCGGCTGGGTCGAGATGAGCTCGAGGCCGAACTCGCGCTCGAGCCGCTCGCGCACGATCTCGAGGTGCAGCAGGCCGAGGAACCCGCAGCGGAAGCCGAAGCCGAGCGCCACCGAGGTCTCGGGCTCGTAGACGAGCGCGGCGTCGTTGAGCTTGAGCTTGTCGAGCGCCTCGCGCAGGTCGGGGTAGTCGGAGCCGTCGAGGGGGAAGAGCCCGGAGAACACCATCGGCTTGGGGTCGCGGTACCCGCCGAGCGGGGCGCTGGCCGGCTTGGCCAGGTTGGTGACGGTGTCGCCGACGCGACTCTGCCGCACGTCCTTGACCCCGGTGATGAGGTAGCCGACCTCCCCGACGCCGAGGCCCTTCCCGGGCACCGGCTCGGGGCTGATGACACCGATCTCGAGCAGCTCGTGGGTGGCCTTGGTCGACATCATGACGATGCGCTCGCGCGGGTTGAGGTTGCCGTCGACGACCCGGACGTACGTGACGACGCCGCGGTAGGTGTCGTAGACCGAGTCGAAGATCATCGCCCGGGCCGGGGCGTCCGCGTCGCCGGTCGGGGCGGGGACCTGGCGGACGATGGCGTCGAGGAGGGGCTCGACGCCGACACCGGTCTTGCCCGACACCCGGAAGCAGTCGTCCGGCTCGCAGCCGATGAGGCCGGCGAGCTCCTCGGCGTACTTCTCGGGCTGGGCCGCCGGCAGGTCGATCTTGTTGAGCACCGGGATGACCGTGAGCTCGTTCTCCATCGCGAGGTAGAGGTTCGCCAGGGTCTGCGCCTCGATCCCCTGCGCGGCGTCGACGAGGAGCACCGCGCCCTCGCACGCGGCGAGGCTGCGGCTCACCTCGTACGTGAAGTCGACGTGGCCCGGGGTGTCGATCATGTTGAGCACGACCGGGGCGCCCTCGAGCTCCCACGGCATCCGCACGGCCTGGCTCTTGATCGTGATGCCGCGCTCGCGCTCGATGTCCATCCGGTCGAGGTACTGGGCGCGCATCGCCCGGTCGTCGACCACCCCGGTCATCTGGAGCATGCGGTCGGCGAGCGTCGACTTGCCGTGGTCGATGTGGGCGATGATGCAGAAGTTGCGGATCGCCTCCGGCGGCGTGGCGTGCGGCTGCAGCACGGTGCGGGCGCGGGGGGACACGAGGTGGTGGATCCTTGCGTGGGTGGGGCGGACGGGTCAGGGCACTGCCGACCAGTCTCCCACGTCCTCGGATGCCGCCCGCTCACCCCGGGCGGTCGGAAACCCGGTGGCACCCTGTCGGTGCCGCCTTGCATGCTGGACCGGTGAGCGACCCGCTGTCGGACACGATCCGCGACGCCGTCGGCGACCAGGTGGTCGGCCGGCGGCTGCCCCGCGCTCTCACGCCGTTCAGCACCCCCGCCTACCGGTGGCTCGCGGTGTCCCTCACCGCCAGCTCCTTCGCGGCGGGGGTGTGGATCGTCGCGCTCGTGTGGGAGGTCATCCGCCTCGGCGGCGGCCCGGCCCAGCTCTCCGTCGTCACGACGGCGAGCGCCGTCGGGGTGCTCCTGCCCGCGCTCGTCGCGGGTGTCGTCGCCGACCGGGTGCCCCAGCGGGTCGTGCTCCTCGCCGTCGCCGGCGTCGAGCTGGCCGGCATGTCGCTCGTCGCGCTGCTCTCGGCCGCCGACCTCAACGCGCTGTGGGTCCTCGCCGGCGTCGCGTTCACGACGGGTATGGCGATGGCGTTCTACTACCCCGCCTACTCCGCGTGGCTGCCCGCCCTCGTCCCCGAGTCGGACCTGCAGGCCGTGAACGGGTTCGAGGGCATGGTGCGGCCGACGATCTCCCAGGCTGTCGGCCCGGCGGTCGCGGGAGCGGTCGTCGCGGCGAGCAGCCCGGGCGCCGCCTTCACCATCGCCGCGGTGAGCTGCGTCGGCACCGTCCTCGCCCTGCTCAAGGTGCCCCAGACCCCCATCCGGCGCACCCTCGACCCCGAGCACGCCGCGCACCCCGTGCGGTCCGCGGCCCGGGACATGCGTGAGGGCTTCGCCTACATGGTGCGCACCCCGTGGCTGCTCGCGACCCTGCTGTTCGCCTCCCTCATGGTCCTTGTCGTCATGGGGCCGCTCGAGGTCCTCATCCCCTTCCTCGTCAAGGACGTCCTCGGCGGCGGTCCCGGCGACCACTCCCTCGCCCTCGCCGGCTTCGGCATCGGCGGCGCCGTGGGCTCGCTCGTCATGGCGTCGGTGCGGATGCCGCGCCGCTACCTCACCCTCATGAACCTCGGCTGGGGTGTGGCGTGCCTGCCGTTCCTGCTCATCGGCGTCACGACGCAGCTCTGGGTCGTCGTGGCGTGCGCCTTCGTCATCGGGGCGCTGTTCTCGGCGCCGATGGTCATCTGGGGCACCCTGCTCCAGCTGCGGGTGCCGCCCGAGCTGCTCGGCCGGGTCGCCTCCCTCGACTTCTTCGTGTCGGTCTCGCTCATGCCGGTGTCGATGGCGCTCGCCGGCCCGGTCTCCGAGCTCATCGGCCTCCGGGCGACGTACGCCGTCGCGGGCCTCGTCCCCCTCGTCGCCGCCGTCGTGGCCATCGTCTGGGCCCGCCTGCCCGCCGACGAGCTGGCGCACCCGCTCGCCGGTTCTCAGCCGAGCGGGTAGAACCGGGCGGCGCCCCTGACGGCGACGCGCACCGGCCCGCGCTCCGGGATCTCGCCGAGGGTGCGCACCTGCACGTCGAACGGCGGGCCGGTGCCGGGCCCGGACAACCGCACCCGCACGAGGGCGTCGTGGCCGAAGTACTCCCCGCCGACGACCTCGCCGGCGGTGCCGTCGGGAGCGTCGGCGGGCAGGAGGCGCAGCTGCTCGGGGCGGAGCATGACGACCCCGTGTGCCGGCCCCGCCACGGCCGCGTCGACGGCGAGGGCCCCGAGCGCGGTCGCGGCCACGCCGCCGGTGACGTCGGCCGGCAGCTCGACGCACTGGCCGACGAACCGGGCCACCCCGAGCCCGGTGGGCGCCCGGTAGACGTCCTGGGGGGTCGCGTGCATGAGGATGCGGCCCTCGTCGAGGACCGCCACCGAGTCGGCGACGGACAGCGCCTCGTCCTGGTCGTGGGTGACGACGAGTGCTGTCGCGCGGGAGCGGTCGAGGGCGTCACGGACCTGGCTGCGCACGGACTCGCGCAGCGAGGCGTCGAGGGCCGAGAACGGCTCGTCGAGGAGCACGACCGAGGGGTCAGGAGCCAGGGCACGGGCCACCGCGACCCGCTGCTGCTGGCCCCCGGACAGCTCGTCCGGACGGCGGTCCTCGTAGCCGGCCAGCCCGACGAGCTCGAGGACCTCGGCGACCCGCGGCGAACGCCGCCGCTCGGACCGGGGCAGGCCGAACGCGACGTTCTGGCCGACGCTGAGGTGCGGGAAGAGCGCACCCTCCTGCGGCACGAGTGCGACCCCGCGCCGCTCGGGCGCGAGGTGGCGCCCGGGACCGACGACGACGGCGTCGCCGATCCGGATCTCGCCGCCCTCGGGCCGCACGAACCCGGCGACCGCCCGCAGCAGGGTCGTCTTGCCGCAGCCGGAGGGCCCGAGCACCGCCGTGACCGAGCCGCTCGGCACCTCGAGGTCGACCCCGCGCAGCACGGCCATCTCGCCGAGCGTGACGTCGAGGTCGCGGATCGTCAGGGTGCTCATCGGGACGTTCCTCGGTCCGGGTCGGACAGGCGCATGAGCCAGATCGTGGGAAGGACGGCGAGGACCACGAGGGCCAGGCCGTACGGGGCCGCTGCACCGTAGGCTCCCACACCGGTCTCGGTCCACAGGCTCGTGGCCAGGGTGTCGGTGCCCGTCGGCCGCAGCAGCAGCGTCGCCGGGAGCTCCTTCATGCAGGTGAGCAGCACGAGCGCGGCACCCGCCCCGATGCCGGGCGCGGCGAGCGGGAGGGTGACCCGGCGCAGCACCTCCCCGGGCCGCGACCCGAGCGAGCGGGCCACCTCCTCGCCACGCACCGAGCTCTGGGCCACCGAGCTGCGCACCGACCCGACCGCGGTGGGCAGGAAGAGCACGACGTAGGCGAGGACGAGCAGCGGCGCCTCCTGGTAGGCCCACGGGACGACCCGGACGCCGAGGAAGACGAGCGCGAGGGCGACGACGATGCCCGGCAGGGCGTGCCCCGCGTACGTCACCTGCTCGACGACCGTCGTGAACCGCCCCCGGTGGCGGGCGGCGAGGATGCCCACCGGCACGGCCCCGAGCGTGCACGCGATCGCCCCGAGCAGCGAGAGCCACGCGGTGGCGACGATGCTCTCGCCGAGGTGCGCCACGTCGAGGCCGGCCGACAGCCCCGTGGCGAACCAGTACGCGAGCGAGGCGACCGGGAAGGCGAGCGCGAGCCCGATGACGACGGCCGACGCCCCGGCGAGCGGGAGGCGCCCGCGCCCGAGCCGCACCGGGACGGCGGCCCGCGCGGTGCCGGCCCCGACGCGGGCGACGTCGCGCCGCCGCACCCGCGACTCACCGATGCTGATCGCGACGGTGAGCGCGACGAGCAGGAGCGAGAGGACGGCGGCGGTCGAACGCTCGAAGCTCGACCGGTACGCCGTGTAGATGACGCGGGTGAAGACGTCGTAGCGCAGGATCGACACCGCGCCGAAGTCGCTCAGCGTGTAGAGCGCGACGAGCAGGCCCCCGGCCGCCGCGGCGGGGCGCACCTGCCGCAGGGTGACCTCGCGGAAGGTCTGCCACGGGCTGCGGCCCAGGCTGCGGGCGACCTCCTCGACCCCCGGGTCGGCGCGGCGCAGCGCCGCGAGCACCGGCAGGTAGACGTAGGGGTAGCAGCACAGGGTGAGCACGAGGACCGCCCCCGGGAGCCCGGCGAGCTGCGGAACGGCCGAGATCCAGGCGAACGCCGCGACGTAGCTCGGGATCGCGAGCGGCAGCGCCGCGAGGGCGGCGATCGTGCGTCGCCCGGGGACGTCCGTGCGGGTCGCGAGGAACGCCAGCCCCACGCCGATGGCGACGCTGAGCGACGTGACGAGCACGACGAGGAGCAGGCTGCGGGCGATGAGCTCGACGGTGCGCTCGCGCACGAGGATGTCGACGACGCGGGCGAGCCCGGCCTCCGCCGTGCGGATGAGGAGGTAGCCGATCGGCAGGAGGGCGATGAGCGAGACGACGACCGAGGGCGCGGTGAGGAAGAGCGGGGGGGCCGGGCCCCGACGGCGCGCCGGGGTGCGGGTCGCCGGCTCGGCGTCCCGCACCCCGGGCGGCGTCAGCGTGCTCAGGTCAGCCCCACCTCGTCGAGGAGGACGAGCGTCTGCTCGAGCGAGTCGAGCGCGTTGAGGTCGATGCTCGAGCCCTCGAGCTCGGCGAGGGGCACGAGGTCGTGCTTCGTCGCCGTGACCCCGGGGACGACGGGGTACTCCGCGGTCTCGTCGGCGAAGTACTGCTGGCCCTCCGGCGACAGGAGGTACTCGATCGCCGAGTTCGCGGCGTCACGCTGCGGGCTCCCCGCGAGGATGCCGGCGCCGGCGACGTTGATGAGCGCCCCGGGGTCGTCGGCGTCGAGGAAGTGGATCTTCGCGTTGACCGCGTCCGCGCCCTTCTCGGCGACCCGCTCGTACCAGTAGTAGTGGTTGACGAGGCCGAGGGCCACCTGGCCGGAGTCGACCGCGTCGAGGACGAGGACGTTGTTGTCGTAGGCCTTGGGCTCGTTGGCCTTGAACGCCTCGAGCCACTGGCGGGCGCCCTCCTCGCCCTTGCTGACCCGCAGGGCGGTGACGAAGGACTGGAACGAGGCGTTCGTGGGGGCGAAGCCCACCCTGCCCTTGTACCTCGGGTCGAGCACCGCGTCGACCGTCGTCATCTCGGTGGTCTCGGGGGCCTGCGCCGGGTCGTAGGCGATGACGCGGGCCCGGGCCGAGGTCGCGACCCAGCGGCCGTCCGGGTCCGCGAACCCCTCCTGGACCGCGGCGGTCGTCGCCGCCGGAAGGGTCTCGAGCCGCCCCGCCTTGGCGAGGGCACCGAGCGCCCCGGCATCCTGGCTGAAGAACAGGTCGGCCGTGGTGCCGTCGCCCTCCTCGAGCAGCTGGGCGGCGAGCTCGCTCGAGCCGCCGTAGCGCACCTGCACGTCGATGCCGGTCTCCTCCTCGAGCCGGTCGAGGAGCGGGCCGACGAGGTTCTCGTTGCGGCCCGAGTAGATGACGAGCGCGTCGTCGGACAGGGGCTCCTCGCCCTCCTCCTGGCCGCAGGCGGCGGTCGTGAGGGCGATGAGGGCGGCGGCGCCGAGGGCGAGCGCGCGTCGGACGGACATGGAGGGTGCTCCTCGCGGAGGGGACCGGGACGAGCACCAAGGTATTAGGTAAGGCTTACCTGCGCAAAACCGGGTTCCTCAGGGCGGAATACCCTGCTGCCGTGACGTCGACTCCCCCGCCCCTGCGCCGCGGCCTGCTGCGTTCCGCGGCCACCTCGCTGCGCCGGTGGCTCGGCACGCGACCGGCATCCGGCTACCCCGGGGACTACACCGGCGCGCTGGCCCCGGTCTACGCCCCGAGCCCCGACGGTCGCCCGGACCCCGGCGAGATCGTCTGGACGTGGGTTCCCTTCGAGGAGGACCACTCCCGGGGCAAGGACCGCCCGGTGCTCCTCGTGGGTCACGACGGGGACTGGCTCCTCGGCCTCCAGCTGTCGAGCAGGGACCACGACGGCCACCCGGTGCCGGACGTGCGGCGCCGGTGGGTCGACATCGGCAGCGGGGCGTGGGACCGCCGCGGCCGCCCGAGCGAGGTGCGGGTCGACCGCGTCGTGCGGGTGGACCCCCGGCGCGTCAGGCGCGAGGGGGCCGTGCTGTCGCCGGAACGCTTCCGCTCCGTCGCGCGGGCGGTCGCCGACCTGCACCGGTGACGCGACGGGGCCCGTCACCGCGAGCGGCGACGGGCCCCGTCGGGAGCGGGCGTGCGGTCAGAGACCGTTGGCCCGCTTGGCCATCGCGGACTTCTTGTTCGCGGCCTGGTTCTTGTGGATGACGCCCTTGCTCACGGCCTTGTCGAGCTTGACGGAGGCGAAGCGCAGGGCGGCCTGGGCCTCGTCGGCGTTGCCGGCGTCGGCGGCCTCGCGGAACTTGCGGATCGCGGTCTTGAACTCCGACTTGATCGCCTTGTTGCGCTCGGTCGCGGCGCGGTTGGTCTTGATCCGCTTGAGCTGGGACTTGATGTTCGCCACTGGTCTGTGTGTGCTTTCTGCTGGGGTCGGTGTGCCGTGTAGAGGGCGGCAGCCGCGCGTCGGGACCGGGCGTGGGGCACCCGTGGTTGACGTGCGCTGGGTGGTTCTCTCGTGCGCGCACGACCTCAAGCGCACACGCAGGGAGCAAAGTTACCAGCGGGGAGCCGCCCGCTCCAAAACGTCGCCGGCGGAGCGGGTGCGGCGACCGCCGTCACCCCGAGTTGCGGGCGTGCTCGCCGGTGATCGTGAGGACGACCCGCTCGACCGCGTAGACCGGGTCGCGTCCGCCGCCCTTGACCTCGAGGTCGGCCGCGGCGATCGCCCGGACGCACCGCCCGAGGGCGTCGGCGGACCAGCCGCCGAGCGCCCGCCGCGCCTTGTCGACCTGCCACGGCGCCATGCCGACGTCGCGCGCGACGTCGGCGGAGCGGCCCCGTCCGGCCGACCCGACCTTGATGAGCTGGCGGACCTGCTGGGCGAGGACGGCGACGATGGGCACCGGGTCGACCCCGACGGCGATCGCGTGCCGCAGCAGGCGCAGGGCCTCGCCGGTGTCGCCGGCCAGGGCGGCATCGGCGACCCGGAAGCCGGTGGCCTCCACCTTGCCCCCGTGGTAGGTGAGCACGACCTGCTCGTCGATGACGCCGTGGGTGTCGTCGATGAGCTGCTGGCAGGCGGCGGCGAGCTCGCGGAGGTCCTTGCCCACGGCCTCGACGAGGGCGTGCACCGCCTCCCCCGTCGCCTTGCGCCGGGCCCGCCGGAACTCGTGGGCCGCGAAGTCGGCCTTGTCGCGGTCGGTCCTGATCGCGGGGGCGTCGATGACCCGCGCCCCGGACCCCCTGAGGGTGTCGAGCACCTTCTTCCCGCGGGTGCCGCTCTTGTGCAGGACGACGAGGGTGAGGTCGGGCTCTGGGTCGACGGACAGCGCGGCGAGCAGGTCGCCCTGGAGGTCGTCGGCCGCCTCGTCGAGGTCGTGGACGACGATGCACTTCGCCCCGCCGAACAGCGACGGGCTGGCGTGGAGGGTGAGCTCGCCCGGCTCGTAGGCCGCGGCATCCAGGCGGATCGTCTCGAGGTCGGGCTGGGTCACCCGCAGGTCGTCGAGCGTCTGGGCCAGGGCCCGCTCCGCGAGCAGCTGCTCGGGCCCGGCGATGAGGACGTACGGGGGCACCCGGTGGTGCACCGCGACCTCGTCCTCCATGCCCGTCACTCTGCCACGAGCCGCCGTCAGCCGAAGGTGAGCGTCGGGCCCCGGCCGGCCTCGAGGCCGAGGCCCGCGAGGCGGGCCGCGACCGTCTCCGGAGGCAGCTCCATCGACTCGGCGAGCTCGTCGAGGGTCAGGCCGAGCTCGGTCCCGTCGCGCAGCTCCTCGTCCTCCTGCGCGGTCCACGCGTGGCCGTGGGTGACCGCGGTGCGCGACGACGCCGCCGGCGGAGGCGCCTCGGCGACCGGCCGCTCGGGCACCGGTGCCGCGGCATCCGCGGCCCGGGCGGTGTCGCCGACGGGGCCCGCGAGCGCCCCGGCCAGCCCGCGCAGGGCGGGCTCGGCGACGGGCAGCGGCGGTGACGCGGTCTCGTCGAGCCGGCGGAGGGCGGCGAGCACCATCTCCCGGTCGGCGGTGGGCCAGAAGGGCGGCAGCGACCGCTGGAGGAACCCGGCATAGCGGGCCGTCATCATCCGGTGGTCGAGGAACGCGACGACCCCGCGGTCGTCGGCCCGGCGGATGAGGCGCCCGGCGCCCTGGGCGAGGCGGAGCGCGGCGTGCGTGGCGGAGACGGCCATGAACCCGTTGCCGCCCATCCGGGCGATGGCCTGCGATCGGGCCGAGGCGAGCGGGTCGTCGGGGCGCGGGAAGGGGATGCGGTCGATGAGGACGAGCTGGCAGGACGAGCCGGGCACGTCGACGCCCTGCCACAGCGAGAGCGTGCCGAACAGGCAGGTGCGCGGGTCGCGGGCGAACTGCCGCACGAGCGTGCTGATCTGGTCCTCGCCCTGGCACAGGAACGCGATGTCGCCCTGCGCGTCGGCGAACCGCTCGCGCATCGCGTCGGTGGCCTCGCGGGCCGCGCGCATGGACGAGAAGAGCCCGAGGGTCCGGCCGCCGGCAGCCCGCACGAGCGCCTCGATCTCGTCGAGGGTCTCGGTGGCGAGCCCGTCGCGCCCCGGGGCCGGCAGGTGCCGCGCGACGTAGGCGATGCCCTGCTGCGGGTAGTCGAACGGGCTGCCGACGTCGAGTCCGCGCCACGGCGGGGCCCCGTCGCCGCGCAGCCCGATCGTGCCCGCGACCGCGTCGAACGACCCGCCGAGCTCGAGGGTGGCCGAGGTGAGCACGACGGTGCGCTCGTCGAACACCTTCTCGCGCACGAGCGCCGCCACGCTCATCGGGGCCACCCGCAGCACCGGGCCCCGGCGGGGGTCGCGGCTGACCCAGACGACGTCGAGCTCACGCTCCTCGAGCACCCGGCAGGCGTTGTCGTACACCTCGTCGACGGCGGCCCGCGCGACCTGGCGCGCGGCGTCCGGCTCGTCGCCCTGCGCGGGCTTGAGCTCGCTCTGCACGGCACGGGCGGTGTCCCGCACGCGCCCGAGCGCCATCGCGAGGGAGTCGGGGATGCCGGTGAGCCGCCCCTCAGGTGCCGGCTCGAGCACGGACTCGAGCAGGTCGGCGGCCTCGTCGAGGGTGGACGACGCGTCGGCCTGGCGGCCGGCGCGCCGGGCGGCGGCCCGGACCATGCCGGGGGTGAGCTCGTCGGTGATCGTCGAGGTGACCCGGTCGACGAGCTCGTGCCCCTCGTCGATGACGAGGACGTCGTGCTCGGGCAGCATCTGGCGCCCCTCGAACGCGTCGATCGCCATGAACGAGTGGTTGGTGACGATGACGTCGACGTCGCGCGCCGCCTCCCGCGACCGCTCGACGAAGCACTCGGCGACCATCGGGCAGCGGCTGCCGAGGCACTCCTCGGCGGAGACCGAGACCTGGCGCCAGGCCCGCTCGGACACGCCGGGGACGAGCTCGTCGCGGTCGCCCGACTCGGTCACCTCGGCCCACTCCCGCAGGCGCACCACCTCGGCGCCGAGCCGCGACGCCTGCTGGTCGACCGCGCCGACGGACATGAGCGCGTCGGCGTCGTCGTCGGGGAAGCCGCCGTGCAGCTTGTGCGCGCACAGGTAGTTCCGCCGGCCCTTGACGAGGCAGTAGGTCGGGCGACGTCCGAGGAGCGGTGCGACGGCGTCCGCGAGCCGGGGCATGTCGCGGTCGACGACCTGGGCCTGGAGGGCGAGCGTCGCGGTGGCGACGACGGCGGGCCGGCCCGTGTCGACGGCGTGACGCACCGCGGGCACGAGGTAGGCGAGCGACTTCCCGGTTCCCGTGCCGGCCTGGACGAGGAGGTGGCCGCTGCCGTCGATGGCCTCCGCGACGGCGTGCGCCATCTGCACCTGGCCGGGTCGCTCCGTGCCGCCGACACCGGCGACGGCCGCGTGGAGGAGGTCGTCGAGGGTCGGCACGAGAGCAGGGTATGCCGTGCGGCCGACGGGGTGGTCGCGACCGTCCACAGCACGCGGCGCTACCCGGCGCGGCGACGTCCGGCGAGGAAGGGGCGGGCCAGCCGGGTGAGCCGGGGCATGACGACCCACGTCATGAGCGCCGTGATGACCGCCGTGTTGACGAGCGTGACGACGAGGAAGGGCAGCCCGAGGTCCTGCAGCCGACCCGCGAGCAGCCACAGCACGAGGGAGGCGGTCGGCCAGATCCCGAGCCACGTCACGAGCGCCATCCGGTGCCGGGGCGGGTGCATCGAGGCCGGGACGACGGCGGGCGCGAACCACGCCTCGAGGCCCGAGAGCCGGCGGTGCTCCGGTTCGCCGACGGCGTGCTCGCGCATCCTCGCGTGGACGGCGGCCCGCTCCTCGCTCGCGTCCCACGCGGCGAGGGCGTCCTCGTCGGTGAAGTTGACGACGACCTGGTAGTCCTCGCCGTGCCGCTCGGGCGGCAGCAGCTCGGCGCCGAGGAAGCCCCGGTGCCCGCGCATGGTCCCGAACATCTCCCGCACGAGCGCCTCGTACTGCGCCTCGTGGCCGGGCAGGGCGCGGCGGCGAGCGATCCGGGTGACGTGGCCGGGTCCGGGACCCGGCGGCGGAGCAGCGGCCATGGTGCCATCGTCCCCGTCGGGGGGCCGTGGGCGCGCCTCGGTGCCCGTCTGCGGAACACCCCACGAAGTGCGACGACAGCGGGGCGGTCGGTGCCACGATGGGCTGGTGACCATCGACGTCGACGCCCCCGTGCCCTTCCCGTCCGACATCGAGATCGCCGAGTCGGCCGACATCACCCCCGTCGCCGACCTGGCCCGGGACGCGCTCGGCATCCCCGCCGCGGCCCTCGTCCCGTACGGCCACACCAAGGCCAAGGTCTCGATCCCGTGGCTGACGACGCTCGAGGACCGTCCTGACGGCCACCTCGTCCTCGTCACCGCGATGTCACCGACCCCCGCAGGTGAGGGCAAGACGACGACCTCGGTCGGCCTCGCGGACGCCCTGCGGCGGATCGGCGAGAACAGCGTCGTCGCCCTGCGCGAGCCCTCGATGGGGCCGGTCTTCGGCATCAAGGGCGGCGCCGCGGGCGGAGGCTATGCGCAGGTCGTGCCGATGGTCGACATCAACCTCGCCTTCACCGGTGACTTCGCGGCGATCGCCGCGGCCAACAACCTGCTCGCGGCGATGATCGACAACCACCTCCACCACGGCAACGCCCTCGACATCGACGCACGGACCATCACGTGGAAGCGGGTCGTCGACCTCAACGACCGGGCGCTGCGCGGCATCGTCATCGGCCTCGGCGGCCTCGTCAACGGCATCCCCCGCGAGGACGGCTTCGACATCGTCGTCGCCTCGGAGGTCATGGCCATCCTGTGCCTCGCCACCTCGCTCGCCGACCTGCGGCGTCGCCTCGGCGACGTCGTCGTGGCGCACACCCGCACGAAGCAGCCGGTCACCGCGCGCGACCTGGGGGCGGAGGGGGCGATGACCGTCCTGCTGCGCGACGCGCTCGCCCCGAACCTCGTCCAGACGCTCGAGCACACGCCCGCGTTCATCCACGGCGGCCCGTTCGCGAACATCGCCCACGGCTGCAACTCGGTCATGGCCACCCGGGCCGCGCTCAAGCTCGGCGACTGGGTGGTCACCGAGGCCGGCTTCGGCGCCGACCTCGGCGCCGAGAAGTTCGTCGACATCACGTGCCGCGCCGCCGGGCTGCGGCCTGCGGTCGCCGTCGTCGTCGCCACGGTGCGGGCCCTGAAGTTCCACGGCGGCGTCCCCGTGGGCGAGGTCGACCGCGAGGACCTCGCCGCCGTCGGCGCCGGGATGACGAACCTGCGCCGGCACCTCGACAACGTCCGCGGCGTGCTCGGGCTCACCCCGGTCGTCGCCGTCAACCGCTTCCCGAGCGACACCGACGCCGAGGTCGACCTCGTCGTGCGGATGTGCCGCCACGAGGGCGTGCGCGCCTACCCGGCGACGCACGTGCGCGACGGCGGGGTCGGGGCCGAGGCCCTGGCCCGCGGCGTCGTCGAGGCGGTGCGTGAGGGCAGGAGCGACATGCGCTTCGTCTACGACGACCACCTCTCGCTCGAGAAGAAGGCCGAGGCCGTCGCGACCCGCGTCTACGGTGCGTCGCGGGTGGCCTTCGAGCCCAAGGCCCGGCGCCGCCTCGAGCAGATCGAGGCCGAGGGGCACGGCCACCTGCCCATCTGCATGGCCAAGACCCAGGCGTCGTTCTCGACCGACCCCTCGCTGCGGGGCGCCCCCTCGGGGCACACCGTGACGGTGCGCGAGGTGCGGCTCGCGGCAGGTGCCGGGTTCGTCGTCCTCGTCACCGGCGAGATCATGACGATGCCGGGCCTGCCCCGCGAACCCGCGGCGCACCGCATCGACGTCGACGACGACGGTCGCGTCGTGGGGCTGAGCTGAGCACGCGGCCCCGGCGATGACGCTCGCGGCCACCTACCTCGTCGCGGCCCTCGCGGGGGGCTCGCTCGCCCGGTGGCTCCGGCTCCCGCCGCTCGTCGGCTTCCTCTCCGCCGGCTTCGCCCTCGCGGCGCTCGGCGTCGAGAAGCACCCCGTCGTCGACACCCTCGGCGAGCTCGGCGTCACCCTCCTCCTCTTCGCGGTCGGCCTCTCCCTCGACGTGCGCCTGCTCCTGCGGCGCGAGGTGTGGCTCACCGCGACGGCACACCTCGTGCTCATGGTCGGAGCCGGTTTCGTCGTGCTCGCCGGGCTGGCCGCCGTCGGGGTGGGCGGCCTCACCGGTCTCCCCGCGTCGACCCTGACCCTGCTCGCGTTCGCCCTCGCCTTCTCGAGCACGGTGCTCGTCGTCAAGGTGCTCGAGGAGCGCAGCGAGTCACGCTCGCGCTACGGACGGATCGCGATCGGCATCCTCGTCGTCCAGGACCTCGCGGTCGTCGCGTTCATCGCGGTGAGCGGCACGAGCCGGCCGAGTCCGTGGGCGCTGGCCCTCGTGCTGCTCTGGCCTGCCCGACGGCTCCTCGCGGCGGTCTGGGAACGGCTCGGCCACGGCGAGCTCCAGGTGCTCTTCGGTGTCGTCGTGGCGCTCGTGCCGGGCTACCTGCTCTTCGAGGCGGTGGGGCTCGAGGGTCAGCTCGGGGCGGTCGTCATGGGCCTGCTGCTCGCGCCCCACCCGCGGTCCGGCGACCTCGTCAAGTCGCTGTTCTCGGTCAAGGAGCTGCTCCTCGTCGCGTTCTTCCTGTCCATCGGGCTGAACGGCGTCCCGACCCCGGGGCAGGTGGCCACCGGCCTGCTCCTCCTGCTCCTCCTGCCGGCCCAGACCGCGCTCTACCTCGTGCTGCTCAGTGCGCTCGGGGTGCGCCGCCGGACGTCGGCCCTCACCGCTGCTGCGCTGGCGAACGACTCCGAGTTCGCGCTCGTCGTCGCGGCCACCGCGGCGAGCGCCGGGCTGCTCGAACCGGGCTGGGTCACGACGATGTCGGTGGCCGTGGCCGCGAGCTTCTTGGTCTCGACGGCGGTCAACCTGCGTGCCGAGCGCTGGGCGGATGCCGTCGAGCGCCGCTGGCCGGACCGTGACCCCGCGCGGCTCGACCCGGCCGAGCGACCGATCCCGCTGCACGACGTCGACGCACTCGTGCTCGGTCTCGGGCGCGTCGGGACCGCCGCGTACACCCGGCTCGCGGAGGAGGGGCTGCGCGTCCTCGGCATCGAGCACGACGAGCAGCGGGTCGCCCAGCTGTCCGCACAGGGAGTGGAGGCGGTGGCCGCCGACGCGACGGACTCGGCCCTGTGGCGTCGCCTCGTCGCGGTCCGCTCCCTCCACACCGTCGTGCTCGCCATGCCCTTCCACCACGCGAACCTGGGGGCCCTCGCCGTCGTGCGGGCCCGGCACTTCACCGGCACGGTCGCCGCGGTGGCGCGCTACGACGACGAGGTCACCGACCTGCTCGCGCACGGCGCGGACACGGTGCTGCACATCTACAGCGGCTCGGGCCTGGCCCTCGCGGAGGCCGCCCTCGGCGACCCGGCGACCCTGCGTGCGTTGGAGGAGCCGCCGGTCAGGCCCGACCGTCCGCCACCATCGGTCGGTCGTCGAGGCGACGAGCCATGACGACGGAGTCGCGGTCGTCCCCGGCGGCGACCCGGATGACCCCGGGCAGCCGCCCCACCTCGACGTACCCGCAACCCTCGTAGAAGCGGGTCGTGCCGAGGCCGCTGCGGACGTCGAGGACGGCGACCTCGACCCCCTGCTCACGGGCCACGCGGTGCATCGCCGCCATGAGGAGGCGCCCCAGGTTGCGGCCGCGGTGCTCGGGCAGCGTCATGACCCGGTAGGCCGTGCGGGTGTGGCCGAGCATCGGGTTCCGGTCGGTGACCCAGAACCCGGCACCGACGACCCGGCCCCCGGAACCGCGCAGGAGGACGGCCGTCGTCCCCCCGTCGGCCATGCCCTCCTCGTGCACGGACAGGGTCCGGGCCACCTGGGTGCGCGAGGCCCCCGGGAGGAAGCCGACGGCTCCCCCGGCGTCGTTGACGGCGCACCACAGGTCGAGCAGGGACTCGCGGGTCTGCTCGTCGAACCGGTCATGGGCCTGCACCGAGGGGGCCTGCAGCAGGGTCGAGGCCGCCTCCCCGGGCGGGGCGTCGTCGACGGTGCCGACCCGCTCCAGGCCGGCGGCGAGGGCGGTGCGCATCGCCCGCTCGTCCCTCTCGCGGCCCGACATGACGAGCGGCAGGTCCGGCAGCCACTCGACCGCGTGGGCCGCCCACGCCCGGGTCGCCTCGGTGGCCAGTCCCCGGTCGTGGGCCGAGGGCGTGAGCCGGTAGGTCAGGGCGAGCACCTCGTGGCCGGAGTCGTCGGTACCCCGGCGCAGGCCGCCGACCCCGATCCCGGACCGGGTGCTCGACTCCTCGACGACCGCGTGGTCGAAGCCGGTCCGGCGCCACCGGTCGAGGCAGTCGCCGAAGCCCGCCTCGGCCGCCTCGTCGCTCACGGCCATCGTCCACGGGGCGAAGGCGTGCAGCGAGGGGTCTCGGTGCACGCGCACCCACAACGACCGGTCACCCCCGACCGGTCGTCGGAGGGTGAGGCGGTTCGTCGAGATCTCCCGCGGCGCCCTCTGCACTCGCGCGAGGCTACCCGGGGCCACAGGCGCACAGGGCTATCCGTGCGGCCCGTCCGGGCCGGTGCGTGGGGGTCAGGCCCGGAACGCGGTGAGGTGGTCGGCGAGGTCCGGCCCGACCCGGGCGGTGAGCCGGGTGCCGTCGGCGACGTGCTCGCTGGCGAGCACCTCGCCGGTCTCGTGGATGCGGCTCACGAGGTCGCCCCGGTCGTAGGGGACGAGCACGTCGACGTCGATGTCCGGCTGGGGCAGCTCTGCGGCGATGAGCGCCCGCAGCTCGTCGAGGCCCGCGCCGGTACGGGCCGACACGACGATCGAGTGCTGTTCGTGCCGGCGCAGGCGGGCGATGACCTCGGGGTCGGCGAGGTCGGCCTTGTTGATGACGATGACCTCCTTGACGTCGGTCGCGTCGACGTCGGCGAGCACGGCGCGCACGGCGGAGACCTGGCCCTCCGGGTCGGGGTGCGAGCCGTCGACGACGTGGAGGAGCAGGTCGGCGTCGGCGACCTCCTCGAGGGTGGACCGGAACGCCTCGACGAGCTGGTGCGGCAGCTGGCGGACGAAGCCGACGGTGTCGGTGAGCGTGTACATCCGCCCGTCGGGGGTCTCGGCTCGGCGCACCGTGGGGTCGAGGGTGGCGAAGAGCTGGTTCTCGACGAGCACCCCGGCCCCGGTGAGCCGGTTGAGGATGCTCGACTTGCCCGCGTTCGTGTACCCGGCGATGGCGACGCTCGGGACGGCGTTGGCGCGGCGGCTGCCCCGTTTGGTGTCGCGGACCGTCTTCATCTCCTTGATCTCGCGACGCAGGCGGGCGATGCGCGTGTTGATCCGCCGGCGGTCGAGCTCGATCTTGGTCTCACCGGGTCCGCGCGAGCCCATGCCCTGCCCGCCCGCGGCCTGGCCGCCGGCCTGGCGCGACATCGACTCGCCCCAGCCGCGCAGCCGCGGCAGGAGGTACTGGAGCTGAGCGAGCTCGACCTGGGCCTTGCCCTCCCGGCTCTTCGCGTGCTGGGCGAAGATGTCGAGGATGAGGGCGGTGCGGTCGATGACCTTGACCTTGACGACGTCCTCGAGGGCCCGGCGCTGGCTCGGCGCGAGCTCGGTGTCGCAGACGACGGTGTCGGCACCCTCGGCGATGACGATGTCGCGCAGCTCCGCGGCCTTGCCCTTGCCGAGGTAGGTCGCCGGGTCGGGGGTGGCACGGCGCTGGACGACGCCGGCGAGCACCTCCGAACCGGCCGTCTCGGCGAGCGCGGCGAGCTCGCGCAGGGAGTTCTCGGCGTCGTCGGCCGTGCCCTCGCTCCACACCGCCGCGAGGACGACGCGCTCGAGGCGCAGCTGGCGGTACTCGACCTCGGTGACGTCCTCGAGCTCGGTGGACAGCCCTGAGACGCGGCGGAGCGCGGCGCGCTCCTCGCGGTCGAGCTGCTCGCCGTCGAAGGCGTCGTCGTCCGGGTCCCACGGTTCGCGTGGGCGCACGAAGCCGGAGTCGTCGAAGGCCTGGTCACCCGCGGAGGTTGCGGTCGGGTCGGCGAGCGCGTCGGCCCGCCCGGAGAGGATGTGTCGTGCAGTCATGTTCTCCCTAGGGTCTCATCGGTCAACGCACCGGGGCGAACGGTTTCTTCCGGGCGCCGCTACCGTGGCCCTGCGATGAGCGAGGACGACCACTACTTCACGGCCGCACCGGCCAGCGCCGACGAGCGCCGCCGGGTGCGGGTGCGCCTCGCCGGACGCGAGGTCGAGGTCGAGGTCGCGCCGGGGGTCTTCTCCCCGGGCGGAGTCGACAAGGGCACGGCCGTGCTGCTCGACGAGGCCCCCGACCCGCCACCCACCGGCACGTTCCTCGACCTCGGCTGCGGGTGGGGGCCGCTCGCCCTCACCCTGGGCCTGCACTCCCCCGCGGCGACCGTGCACGCCGTCGACGTCAACGAGCGCGCGCTCGACCTCGTGCGACGCAACGCGGCCGCGCTGGGGCTCGACGGCGTGCGCGCCAGCACGCCGGACGGCATCCCGGAGGCCGTGCGCCTCGACCTCATCTGGTCCAACCCGCCGATCCGGGTCGGCAAGGTGGCACTCCACGCGCTGCTGCGCACCTGGCTCCCCCGCCTGGCGCCGGACGGGGTCGCGTACCTCGTCGTGCAGCGCAACCTCGGCTCCGACAGCCTCCAGCGGTGGATCGAGGCCGACCTCGCGATGCCGTGCCGCCGGTTCGCGTCGAGCCGCGGTTTCCGGGTGCTCGAGGTCAGGCCGGCAGCACGCTGAGGTCGACGGCACCGTCGGCGACGAGCACGGCGGGGCCGGCGAGCTCGACCCCGCGGTCGGGGAGCAGCCGCACGGTGAGGCGTCCGCCCGGGACGTCGACGAGCCACGTGGCGCCCGTGTCGAGCGACCCGGCCCAGAAGCTCGTCGCGATGGCGGCGGCGCACGCGCCGGTGCCGCACGAGCGGGTCTCGCCGACCCCGCGCTCGTGCACGCGCATCGCGACGTGGCCGGGGCCCATCGGGCGCACGAGCTCGACGTTCGTGCCGTGCGGGGGGTCGGGCCGCACGACGGGGGCGGCGGTGAGGTCGAGCGCCTCGAGCTCGACCTGCTCGGGCAGCGCCACGACGGTGTGCGGGTTGCCGAGGTCGACGCTCAGCGCCGAGAAGGGGTCCCCGTCGTCGAGGTGGACGAGCGCGTCGAAGCCGTCGCGGTCGGCGGTGGCGGGGTCGCCGAGGCGCCACGGGCCGAGCCCCACGGCGAAGCCGTCGACGTCGACGCGGACCTGCTTGACCCCGGCCCGGGTGGCGATCGCGAAGGCGTCCGCGGTCTCGAGGCCCTCCCGGCGCAGGAACGCGGCGAAGACCCGGGTCCCGTTGCCGCACATCTCGGACAGGCTGCCGTCGGCGTTGCGGTAGTCCATGAACCAGCGGGCCCGCGGGGCCTGGGCCCGCACGTCGGGCTCGTCGGCCGCGTCGGTGGGCACGACCCGGATGACCCCGTCGCCGCCGATGCCGGCGCGCCGGTCCGCGAGCGCGGCCGCCCGGGCGGCGGACAGGCCGAGGGCCCCGTCGAGGTCCGGCACGAGCACGAAGTCGTTCTCCGTGCCGTGCCCCTTCGTGAAGGTCAGCCGGTCAGCCATGCCGGCCATTGTCGCCCACGCCCCGGCGGACGGCGGCGAGCACCCCGGCGACCGCCGCGTCGACGGCATCCGGGTCGGTGGGGTCGACCCACGTGACCCGCGGGTCGGGGCGGAACCACGACTCCTGGCGGCGGGCGAGCCGGCGGCTGGCGGTGACGGTCTGCTCCCGGGCGGCCGCCTCGTCGAGCAGGCCGTCGAGGTGCGCGAGCGCCTGGGCGTAGCCGATGGCGGTGCTCGCCGTGCGCCCCGACCGGATGCCGTGCCGCTCGAGCGTGCGCACCTCGTCGAGCAGCCCCTGCGCCCACATCCGCTCGACCCGCTGCGCGATCCGCCGGTCCAGGACCTCGCGAAGTGGCAGCAGGCCGAGGACGAGCGTCGGGTGCACGAACTCGCGGCGTGGCAGCGTCGCCGAGAAGGGTCGCCCGGTGAGCTCGATGACCTCGAGTGCGCGCACGATGCGGCGCCGGTTGCCCGGCTCGAGCGCCGCGGCGGCGAGCGGGTCGCGGTCGACGAGCTCGGCGTGGACGACGTCGGTGCCCACCTCGTCGGCGTGCTCCTCGATCCGTCGCCGCACGGCGGGGTCGGTGGGCGGGATGTCGAGGCGGTCGAGGAGGGCCCGCACGTACAGCCCCGAGCCGCCGACGACGACGGGGTGGCGCCCCCGGGACCGGATGTCGGCGAGGTCGGCGCGGGCGTGACGCTGGTACGCCGCGACGCTGGCCTCCTCGGTGACCTCGAGCACGTCGATCTGGTGGTGGGGGATGCCGCGGCGCGCGTCGGGCGCCAGCTTGGCGGTGCCGATGTCCATGCCGCGGTAGAGCTGGCTCGCGTCCGCGCCGACGACCTCGCCACCGAGCTCCTCGGCGAGGCGCAGCCCCAGCTCGGACTTCCCGGTGGCCGTCGGTCCGACGACGGCGACGACGGTGGGGCCGCCGTCAGTCGACACGCTCCCCCTCGGGGGTGTCGTCGTCGTGGCCGAACGGGTCGCGGTCGACACCGGGGGTCCAGCTGAGGCCGGGCACGCCCCAGCCGTGCGCCTTGACCGCCTTGCGCGCCCGGCGCGACCACTTGCCGGTGAGCCGGTCGACGTAGAGGAACCCGTTGAGGTGGTCGTACTCGTGCTGGAGCATCCGGGCGAACCAGCCGGTCGCCTCGTAGCGCAGCTCGCGGCCCTCGAGGTCGAGGCCGCTCAGGGTCGCCGCCTCGCCCCGGCGCAGAGGGAAGGACTCCCCCGGCACGGACAGGCAGCCCTCGACCTCGTCGTGCGGGTCGGGGTCACCGACGACGGGCTTCGCCGACGTGAGGTAGGGGTTGATGACGACGCCGCGCGGCGGGATGCCGTCGTCGTTGGCCAGCTGCCACGTGAAGATTCGCAGGCCGACCCCCACCTGGGGGGCGGCGAGACCGACGCCGCGGGCGGCATCCATCGTCTCGTACATGTCGGCGACGAGCTCGCGGGTGCCGTCGTCGATGACCTCGACGGGCTGCGCCCGGCGGTGCAGGACGGGTTCCCCGGTGATGACGACGGGACGGATGGCCATGCCGGGATTCTTCCAGAGGCCGCGCAGCCCGCCGGACCGGGCTCGGCGGCTGCGCGGGGGGCGTCGTGCCGCGGAGGCTGCGCGTCGAAGGGGCATGCAAGGGGTTGTGCTCGGCCCGCTCATGGCGTTCCCTTGAGGGACTCCCCTCGTGGGAGACCATGCCCCCGAGCGAGAGGAGGTCACGTGAGTCTTTTCGACAGCGCCAAGGAGAAGCTCCAGGACCTGGCCACACAACACCCCGACCAGGTCGAGCAGCTCAGCGACCAGGCCATCGATCGCGGCGGCGACGCCGTCGACACCGCGACCGGCGGGAAGTACGCAGAGCACGTCGACCAGGCCCAGGGGAAGGCCGACGGGGCCATCGGCGAGCCCTGAGCCCTCCTCCGACGCACCCGAGGCCCTCGACCGAACAGGTCGAGGGCCTCGGCCGTTCGGTCAGTCCTCGCGCCGCGGGGCCGGTTCCCGGGGCGGCGGACGCGTCGCGACCCTAGCCTTGTCGTCGACCCCAGCCGCCGTCGCGAAACGAGGAGACCGTTGGCACACAACACCTCCGGCCTGCCGAAGCTCGACCTCGAGCCCTTCGACCCCTCGGCCCTGTACGCGGCCGCGCGTTCCCCCGAGCGCGAGAAGGACCTCGCCCGCCGGGGCCCGGACCGCCGCCGGCGGCTCGTCGGCATCGTCCTCGCCCTCGCCGTCGTCGCCGTCGCTGCCGGCGCTGGGGCGTGGGCCCTGATCTGAGGTCCGGTCAGGCGGAGCAGGCCGAGACGGTGACCGCCGGCCTCGGCGGCACCCCGACCGACGGCATCCCGAGGGAGACGGCCGGCTTGCCCGGGACCGCGGCGCCCTGCAGGGCCTCCCAGGCGTCACCCCCGGCGGTGCGGCGCACGGCATACGTCCCACCGTGCACGCCGCTGTCGGCGACGAGGTGGTGCGGCGCGCCGTAGGTGACGCCCACCGTGACGACGTCGCCCGGCCGCGGTCGCTCGGCCCCCGCGGGCACGGCGAAGTGCACGAGCCGGTTGTCGCGGGCCCGGCCCGACAGGCGCGCGGTCGCCCCGTCCTTGCGGCCCTCGCCCGGGGCGACGAGGACCTCGACCTCGCGGCCCTCGATGCCGCGGTTCTCGGCCCACGAGACCCGCTCCTGGAGCTCGATGAGCCGCTCGAAGCGCTCCTGCACGACGGCCTTGGGCAACTGGTCGGGCATCGTCGCGGCAGGGGTGCCCGGGCGGATCGAGTACTGGAAGGTGAAGGCGCTCGAGAAGCGGGCGGCCTCGACGACCCGCAGGGTCTCGGCGAAGTCCTGCTCCGTCTCACCGGGGAAGCCGACGATGAGGTCGGTCGTGATCGCGGCGTCCGGGATGGCCGTGCGCACGGCGTCGAGGATGCCGAGGAACCGCGCGCTGCGGTACGACCGGCGCATCGCCCTGAGCACCCGGTCCGAGCCCGACTGCAGCGGCATGTGCAGGCTGGGCATGACGTTCGGGGTCTCGGCCATCGCGGCGATGACGTCGTCGGTGAACGCCGCCGGGTGGGGGCTCGTGAAGCGCACCCGCTCGAGTCCCTCGACCTCGCCGCAGGCCCGGAGCAGCTTGCCGAACGCGAGCCGGTCACCGAACTCGACGCCGTACGTGTTGACGTTCTGCCCGAGCAGGGTGACCTCGACGACGCCCTGGGCGACGAGCGCCTCGACCTCGGCGAGCACCTCGCCCGGGCGGCGGTCCTGCTCCCTGCCGCGCAGGCTCGGCACGATGCAGAACGTGCACGTGTTGTTGCAGCCCACGGAGATCGACACCCACCCGGCGAACGCCGAGTCGCGGCGGGTCGGCAGCGTCGACGGGAAGGTCTGGAGCGACTCGAGGATCTCGACCTCGGCCCGCTTGTTGTGCCGGGCGCGGTCGAGCAGGGCCGGGAGGCTGCCGATGTTGTGGGTGCCGAAGACGACGTCGACCCAGGGCGCGCGCGTCACGATGGTGTCGCGGTCCTTCTGCGCCATGCAGCCGCCGACGGCGATCTGCAGGTCGGGGTTGGCGGTCTTGGCCGGGCGCAGCTGGCCGAGGTTGCCGTAGAGCTTGTTGTCGGCGTTCTCGCGCACGGCGCACGTGTTGAAGACGACGACGTCGGCGACCTCGGGGCGGACGCCCTCGGGCACGCTCGCGAGGTCGACGTAGCCGGCGGTCTCGAGCAGCCCGGCGAGGCGCTCGGAGTCGTGGACGTTCATCTGGCACCCGTGGGTGCGCACGTCGTAGGTCTTCGGGGCAGTCATGGCGGGTCAAGGGTAACGGCGGGCAGCCTCATCGCCGATCCCGTCGCATCTCGCTGTGCCCCTGGGGGGTCGTCCCAGGGCGTTCCGGCCGGCGGCGTCGACCGGGGCGGCACCGGGTGCCGGGCGAGCTAGTCACCAGGGCGTCCCGGCCGGCAGCGTCGACCGGGGCGGCACCGGGTGCCGGGCGGGCTAGTCGACCCGCTTCGTCGCGCACTTCTCGCACCACTGGACGTCGTTCTCGTCGGCGGTGGAGCTCGTGGCGGCGTCCCTCTCCCAGAGGGTCTGCACGATCTTCGGTGAGACGACCACCGGGTCGTCGAGACGGCAGCACTCCTTGTCGGCGTGCAGGAGCAGGTGCCCGTTGTCCCAGCGTGCCGAGTAGTGCTGCTCACCGGGAGCGCGTTGCATCCACGTCGCCCCGTCACGGGTGATGGTGTTCAACATCGTCGTTGTCCTCTCGTCGTGCCCGTGTCCACGGTATGGGCGATCCGCTTCCGCCGAAACCGCCGCGGACGGGTGAATCCGGACCTGCGGTCGTCAGCGGCCCGAGGGTGCCGCCTCGTGGTGCATACTTGTAGAGTTCTGCAACTCTGCAAGGAGCCACCCGTGCCCGTCCCCCTCTACCAGGCCAAGGCCCAGTTCTTCCGCACCCTCGGGCACCCGGCACGCATCCGGGTGCTCGAGCTGCTCGCCGAGCGCGACCGCGCCGTGCACGAGCTGCGATCGGCCATCGACGTCGAGGCGCCCGCCCTCTCGCACCAGCTCGCAGTCCTGCGGCTCGCCGGCCTCGTCACCCAGCGCCGCGAGGGTGGGCAGGTCGTCTACTCGCTCGCGCTGCCCGCGGTGCGTGACCTGCTCGCGAGCGCCCGGGCCATCCTCGAGACCAAGGCGGCCGACCAGGGCGGCTTCGTCGACGACATCACGCCGTCGGCGCGGGCATGAGCACGGCGGCCCCGGGCCCCGCCGGCCGGCCCACCGCGGGGCCGGTCCGGGACGCCCTGACCCACCTGCACACCCGGTTCGACGCGGTGCGCCCCCGCAGCCGCGACCTGCGGGCGATGGCGCGCACCCCGCGCCACGACCTGCTCGCGGGGGTCACCGTCGGGGTCGTCGCCCTGCCCCTCGCCCTCGCCTTCGGCATCGCCTCCGGACTGGGTGCGACCGCCGGGCTCGTGACGGCGGTCGTCGCCGGGATCGTCGCGGCGCTCTTCGGCGGCAGCCACGTGCAGGTGTCCGGCCCCACCGGGGCGATGACCGTCGTCCTCGTGCCGATCGTGGCCGCCCACGGCCCCGAGGGGGTGCTCGTCGTGTCGCTCATGGCCGGTGTCCTCCTCGTCGCCATGGGCCTCGCCGGCGCCGGCCGCTACGTGCGCTTCATCCCCCTCCCGGTCATCGAGGGCTTCACCCTCGGCATCGCCGCCCTCATCGCCCTCCAGCAGGTTCCCGCCGCGCTCGGCACTGAGGCGCGGTACGAGCACGTCGTCGCGTCCGCGGTCGCCGCCGTGGGCGACTGGCTCGCCAGCCCCCAGCCCGCTGCGCTCGCCGTGAGCGCCGGGGTCGCCGCCGCGATCCTCCTCCTGGCCCGGGTGCGCCCCGCGGTGCCGGTCGCCCTGCTCGCCGTCGTCGCCGCGACGGTGGCCGTGCGGCTGACCGACACCGGCGTGGACACCATCGGCGCCCTGCCCGACCGGCTCTTCACCCCGACCGTCCCGTCGGTGTCGTGGACCGAGCTGCGGGTGCTCGTCGCGCCGGCGGTGGCCGTCGCCGCCCTCGCCGCCCTCGAGAGCCTGCTCTCGGCGACCGTCGCCGACGCGATGAGCGTGTCGTCGCGCCACGACCCCGACCGCGAGCTCGTCGGGCAGGGTCTGGCCAACCTCGCCTCTCCCCTGCTCGGCGGCATCCCGGCCACCGCGGCGATCGCCCGGACCGCCGTCAACGTCCGCTCGGGCGCCCGCTCGCGGCTCGCGGCGGTGACCCACTCCCTCGTCCTGCTCGTCGTCGTGCTCGCCCTCGCCGACGTCGTCGCGTGGATCCCCCTCGCCGCCCTCGCCGGGGTGCTCATCGCGACCGCGGTGCGGATGGTCGAGGTGTCGAGCCTGCGCGCGCTGGCCCGCGCGTCACGCAGCGACGCGTTCGTGCTCGCCCTCACCTTCCTGGCCACGGTCGTGCTCGACCTGGCCACCGCCGTCGTGCTCGGCATCATCACGGCCGGCGGGCTCGCGCTGCGCCAGCTCGCCCGCACGACCGCCCTGCGCACCGAGGACCTGCGCGGCCACGGTGAGGGTGACGCCGACGACCACCACGGCGCCGAGCAGGCGGCCCTGCTCCACGAGCGGGTCGTCGCCTACCGGCTCGAGGGGCCGCTGTTCTTCGGCGGGGCCCATTCCGCGCTGCTCGAGCTCACCGAGGTCAGTGACGTGCGCGTCGTCATCCTGCGGATGTCGCACGTCACGACGCTCGACGCCACCGGAGCGGCGGTGCTGGCCGACACGATCCGCTCCCTCGAGGCACGCGGCGTCACCGTGCTCCTCTCGGGGATGCCGGGACGGTTCGTCGCGCGGTTGGCGGCGACCGGCATCCACCAGCACCTCACCGACCTCCACCACGTCTTCGAGCACACCCCGGCCGCGATCGCGCACGCGCGGCGGCACGTGGCCCGCGACGAGCACCACGCGCAGGCCCTCAGCCCGGGCGGGTGAGCGCCCCCGGAGCCGTACGCTGACCGGGTGGATGGTGGCTCGCCGGTGGTGACGCTGCGCCCCGTGGATGCCGGCAGCTGGCGGGACGTCGCGCGCCTCACCGTCGCGGCGGGCCAGGAGCGGTTCGTCGCCGCCCCCACCTACTACCTCACGATGTGCGCCTACGACGACGTGTGGCACCCGATGTCCGTCCACGACGCGGACGGCTCGGTCGTCGGGTTCCTCATGTGGGGCATCGACGAGGCGGACGGCAGCTGCTGGTTGGGCGGGGTGCTCGTCGACGCCCGGCACCAGGGGCGCGGCGTGGGGCGCGCCGCGGTGCTCGAGGCGCTCAGGATGCTCCGGGAGCATCGAGGGGCGAGCGAGTTCGCCCTGTCGTACGACCCGGACAACTCCGTCGCGAAGGGGCTGTACGCGAGCCTCGGGTTCGCCGAGACCGGCGAGGTGGACGAGGGCGAGGTCGTGGCGCGGCTCTCGACCGGACCTGACGCAGGGCGGCCCGGCACGGCCTGACAGGCTGGTGCCACGGCATCCGCCCCGTGAGAGGAACCTCGACGTGCGCACGCTGCTCAACCTCATCTGGTTCGTCTTCGGCGGGTTCTGGCTGGCCCTCGGCTACGCCGCCGCGGGGGTGCTGCTGTGTCTGCTCATCCTCACCATCCCGCTCGGGGTCGCGGCGTTCCGGATGGCGCGCTACGCGCTGTGGCCGTTCGGTCGGGCGGTCGTGCCCCAGCCGGATGCCGGTGCCGGCTCGGTCGTGCTCAACGTCGTGTGGATCCTGCTCGCCGGCTGGTGGCTCGCGCTCGGGCACGTCGTGACGGCGGTCGCCCAGGCCATCACCATCATCGGCATCCCGCTCGCGATCGCGAACCTCAAGATGATCCCGATCTCGCTGTTTCCGTACGGCAAGCGGATCGTGCCGGCGGACTCGCTGGCCCCCGGCGACCGGCCACTGCACTCGATCTGACCGGGTCGTCAGTCGCGCTGGTGCTCGGGGGCCTCGCGGACCGCCTCGCGCACGACGCGCATCGCGACCTCCGAGCCGTAGCCCTTGCGGGCGAGCATGCCGGCGAGCCGGCGGGTCTGCACGACGGGGTCCAGCCCGGACATCGATCGCATCCTCCGGGCGACGAGCGCCCGGGCGCGTTCCTCCTCGTCGTGCGGGTCGACACCTTCGAGGGCGGCCTGCGCCGTGTCGTCGTCGACGCCCTTGCGGCGCAGCTCGTGGGCGAGGGCCCGGCGGGCGAGCCCACGCCCCGCCTGCTGCGAGCGCACGAGCATCCCGGCGTACGCGACGTCGTCGACGAGCCCGACCTCCTCCATCCGGTCGAGCACGGCCGCGGCGACGTCGTCAGGGCAGTTCCGCCGCCGCAGTGCCTGCTCGAGCTGGGCCCGGCTGCGCGGGGCGTTCGTCAGCTGCCGCAGGACGATCTGGCGGGCCCAGTCGTGCGGGTCGGGCTCGGCGCCCCGGGTGCGCGGGTCACCCTCCGGGTCCGGCGGCAGGGGCGCCGCCGGGGCCCCTGCCGCCGACGGGGCGACCGCCGACGGCCCTGCCGCCCAGGCGGGCGGCGGGGTCGTCGAGTCGGCGAACGGCATCCGAGATCGCGGACGGGGTCAGAAGTCGACCGGGACGTCGGGGGTCGCGGGCGCGTCGACCCGCGGGCCGACCCCGAGCTTCTCCTTGATCTTCTTCTCGAGCTCGTCAGCGAGGTCGGGGTTGTCCTTGAGGAAGGTCCGGGCGTTCTCCTTGCCCTGACCGAGCTGGTCGCCGTCGTAGGTGTACCAGGCACCGGCCTTGCGCACGAAGCCCTGCTCGACACCCATGTCGATGAGGCCCCCTTCGCGGGAGATGCCCTGACCGTAGAGGATGTCGAACTCGGCCTGCTTGAACGGCGGGGAGACCTTGTTCTTGACGACCTTGCACCGGGTGCGGTTGCCGACGGCGTCGGTGCCGTCCTTGAGGGTCTCGATGCGCCGGACGTCGAGGCGGACCGATGCGTAGAACTTCAACGCCTTGCCACCGGTCGTGGTCTCCGGGCTGTTGTGCACCATGACGCCGTCGACGAAGTAGTTGTGGGTGCCCTCGACCTCGATGTCGAAGCGGTGCATCGAGCGCGTCTGTGGCTTGACGTGCACGTCGAGCACGCGGGCCGGCACGACGACCGCACGCGGTTCGACGAACTGCGGCTCGACGGCGAAGCGACCACGTAGGGCCGGGAGCAGCTTGTACTCCATCGACGGGTGGATGAAGGGCGCCACGACCTCCTGGAAGCGGCGCGTGCCCGCCGTGGTCATGGTGAGCACCGCCTTGGCCGCGGCACCGGAACTCCGGACCCGGCAGTCGACCCCGTAGGTGTCGCGCAGGTGGTCGGCGAGTCGCTCGCGAGACCCCTCGCTCATCGCCTCGACGCAGACCTGGATCCGACCGCTGCCACCCGTCGTGCGCTTCTGGAGCCCCTTGGAGCGAACCGCGAACGACCCGTCGTCCATGTACCAGACCGCGAGCGCCAAGGGGGTGAGGGCCTTGAGGTACTCGGCGGAGAGGTGCTTGCGCCCGTCGCCCCAGTAGACGACCTCTCGAAGCTCCCCGAGCTCGGGCAGGGGGGTGAGGTCGACGTGGACCGCGCCGTTGGGACGCACCGTGCGGCTCTGCCCGATGTTGCCGAGGAGACCCGCCTTCCAGTCGAGGTACTCGACCTGCTTCGCTCCGTGCCCCATCCGGAAACGCACCCCGTGGCGACCGCGCCGGTTCGGCGCGAGGTGACCGTCACCCATGAGTCCGCCGAGGACGACCTGCCACTGCTGCTCTGACAGTCGAGCCGTCTCACCGACCATGACGCGGTCGCCGGCGATGATCTCGCCGGCCTCGCGCCACCCTCCCGGGGTGCGGACGAGGTGGTTCTCGGTCGCAGCGAACTGCGACCGACCGTTACCGCCTGACTTCTCGACCGTGAACTGGAGGAACCGATCTGTCGGCCCGTTGTCGAACCAGTTCGTCACCCGCCGGGCGACGACCTCGTTGGTCTCGGGGTCATAGGTCCGTACCTCGACCGGGAGCTGCTGGTTGACGATCTTGCCGATCTTCTCGGTGCTCCCGTCGGCCAGGACGACCCGGGTGCCGTACGAGAAGCACCCAAACATCACACCGATCTTCTCGCGGAGCTGGTTGATGAAGATCGCCGTCGTGCCGGTCGTGTTGAGGGCGCCGGTGATCTTGCGCAGCGCCTGCGACATGAGCCGGGCCTGGAGGCCGACGTGGCTGTCGCCCATCTCGCCCTCGATCTCCGCGCGGGGCACGAGGGCCGCGACCGAGTCGATGACGATGATGTCGAGGGCACCGGAGCGGATGAGCATGTCGGCGATCTCGAGCGCCTGCTCCCCGGTGTCGGGCTGGGAGACGAGGAGCGCGTCGGTGTCGACACCGAGGGCCTTCGCGTACTCGGGGTCGAGCGCGTGCTCGGCGTCGATGAAGGCCGCGATGCCACCGGCCTTCTGGGCGTTGGCCACCGCGTGCAGGGCCACCGTGGTGTTGTGCGAGAGCACACCGTTGGCCACGAAGCTGTGCGTCTCGGGAACCATCAGGTCGAACGTCGGCTGCAGGCCCCCATCCTCGACGGCGACGACCTCTTCGTAGGTGTACCGGGAAGTCGCCAGGTCCCGGAGCATGCCGACGAGGTGCTGTGCACCGGGAGGCAGGAGCCCGGCACGCCGCTCGGCCCAGTCGACGATGCGACGGAGCCGCTCTCGTGAGCACGACAACGCCATGTCCGTGCGGAACATGTCACCGGCGATGCGGTCGAACTCCCGGTCTCCGCCGATGGAGTCGCGCAGGTCGCGGATGAGGTTCGCAGCGAAGGGCACGTTCTCGACCTGCGGCTCCCGGGGAGACCGGCGGAACACCTTCTCCACCTGGCTCGCCCGACGCGCGCTCCGGAAGCCGACGGTCTCCAGGAATCGATGGGCGACCGACGGGTTGATGATGACGCTGTAGTAGTCGCGTCCGTAGACCTTGTTGAACGAGGTCTGCATCGTTGCCGGGACGCCCAGACCGTACAGCAGGAGCTGCACCTGCTCGGCGAGCACTCGCGACGCCGTCCCCAGGCCGATGGTCGAGGAGGTGTCGATCCACCCGTCGCCCTCGAACAGTGCCGACAGGAAGGCGGACTGCGCCTTGGCACCCGCGGTCCGGATCGCGTGCGGAACCGACTTCTCCGGCGCGTTGACGAAGGCCAGGCCGTACTCCTCGTCCAGCCGACGACGAAGTGCCGTGTCGTGGACGACGTGCTCCTGACCGTTGTGGTTCTTGACCGTCTCGCCGAACAGCGAGCTCGCCAACGCCGTCCACTCCGCAGCCACCTGCGGGTCCCAGTTCGTGAACCGCACGGCGTGCTTGTTGGCCTCCCCGAGCGTGCCCTCGGCGACGAGGTATCCGAGGAAGACCGCCTCGTCCTCGCTGATCCCGTCGCCGCAGGCGGCCTCGGCGGCGCCGAACAGGGCGGAGACGAGGACGTCACCCGTGGCAATGCGACCGGCCTGTCGCCACACGATGTGTCCACGTTCGTTGAGCACGCGGAAGGGGTGGTTGTGGGTCGCGCTGACCGACCGGCCGGAACGGGTGACCAGCCGCACGACGGGCTTGCGGTTGTTGTGGGTCAGGGCCGCCACCTGCTCGAGCTCACCGCGCTCGTTCACGACGCGCAGCCCCAGCTCACGCACGTCGGTGACGCGTGACGTGCACGAGGCCGGCTGCCCGGCCCGGGCGAACAGCTCGCTCACGGTCTCCAGGCCGTGGGCGGTCCAGACGTAGGTGTCGGCGGTCAGACACTTTCCAGAGCTCTCCGGTCCGTAGATCTCGACGACCCGGCCGCGGGGCAGGCCGCCGATGCCGAGGGCGACGTCGAGCGCGATCGAGCCGGTCGGGATGACCTCGATCGGGGGACGGACGTCGTCGCCGAGGCGCATGACGGCACCCTTGCCGTGCTGCTTCTCGATCTGCGCCATCACCGAGGAGAGCGCCTTGTCCTTCTCCCCGCCGGGGGCCGCGGCCCCCGGGTTGGGCACCACGCCTGCGCGGTTACCAGCCATGTCACACCTTGTCTTCCTGTTCGTGCAGCGAGCGCGCCCACCGGCGACCAGCTCTCGCCGTCGGTCTCGTCGCGAGGTCTGGTCAGACGCTAGGTGGCGGCACCGACAACGGTCGACGGGCGCCGTGGGCTTGTGGACGGAAGCCGCCGGGAGCGCCACCTGTGGACGACCCTAGCCGAACACCTGTTCGACGTCGGGGCAATGCCCGGGCGACACGCCGTGTCGCTGTGGTCGAATCGTCCCGTGCCCTCCGCCGAAGGCCACCACCGGCCGCTCAACGTGCGGCGCCGCCCGACGGTCGCGACGACCTTTCCCGGGATCGTCGCCCTGCGGCACTACGAGCGTGGGTGGCTGCGCGGGGACGTCCTCGCCGGCGTGACCGTCGCCGCGTACCTCATCCCCCAGGTCATGGCCTACGCCCAGATCGCCGGGCTCCCGCCGGCGGCGGGCCTCCTCGCGATCGTCGCGCCGACCCTCGTCTACGCCGTGCTCGGCTCCTCGCGCCAGCTCTCCGTGGGCCCCGAGTCGACGACCGCCCTCATGACCGCCACGGCCGTGGCCGCCGTCGGGGTCGGCGGGCCCGACGAGTACGTCGCCCTCGCCGCCGCCCTCGCCGTCGTCACCGGGGGGCTGTGCGTGCTCGGCTGGGCCTTCGGCGTCGGCTTCCTCGCCGACCTGTTCTCCAAGCCGGTGCTCGTCGGCTACCTCACCGGGGTCGCCGTGCTCATGGTCGTCAGCCAGGTCGACAGCCTCACCGGGATCGACGTCGACGGCGAGTCGATGCCGGCCCAGGTGTGGAGCGCGGTGACCCGCCTCGACGAGGTGCACGTGCCGACGCTCGTGCTCTCCGGCGTGCTGCTCGTCCTCCTCCTCCTCGCCACCCGGTTCTTCCCCCGCCTGCCGAACCCGCTGTTCGCCGCGCTCCTCGGCGCCGCCGCGGTCGCGGCGCTCGGACTCGACCGGCTCGGGGTCGCGACCGTCGGCCCCCTCCCGGACGCCGTCCCCGAGCTGAGCCTGCCCGACCTGTCCGCCGGGGCCGTCGCGGCGATGATCGGGCCGGCGCTCGGCATCGCCGTCGTCGCCTACTCCGACAACGTGCTCACCGCCCGGGCCTTCGCCGAGCGGTCCGGCGAGCGGATCGACGCCAACCAGGAGTTCCTCGCCCTCGGCGTGGCCAACGTCGCGGGCGGGCTCCTCTCGGGGTTCCCGGTGAGCAGCAGCGGCAGCCGCACCGCCATCGGGGCCGCGATGGGCAGCCGCACCCAGCTGTACTCCCTCGCGACCCTCGTGACCGTGCTCCTGTCGATCGTCGCCCTCGCCCCGGTCATCGCCGCCTTCCCGCAGGCGGCGCTCGGGGCCCTCGTCGTCTACGCCGCCATCCGGCTCGTCGACGTCCCCGAGATCCGCCGGGTCGCGCGGTTCCGCCGCAGCGAGCTCGTCCTCCTCGTCGCGGCCACCCTCGGGGTCTTCGCCCTCGGCGCGCTCTACGGCATCCTGCTCGCCGTCGCGCTCTCGCTCGGTGACCTGCTGCGCCGCGTCGCCCGCCCGCACGACGGCATCCTCGGCTACGTCAGCGGCATGGCGGGCATGCACGACGTCGACGACTTCCCGGACGCCGAGCAGGTGCCCGGGCTCGTCGTCTACCGCTACGACTCCCCCCTCTTCTTCGCCAACGCCGAGGACTTCCACCACCGGGCGCTCACCGCCGTCGAGGAGGCGGAGCACCCCGTCGAGTGGCTCCTCATCAACACCGAGGCCAACGTCGAGGTCGACCTCACGAGCCTGGACGCCCTCGCCCGGCTGCACCGCGAGATGGAGGCGCGCGGCATCGTCCTCGCCCTGGCCCGCGTCAAGCAGGACCTCATGGACGACCTGCGTGCCGCTGACCTCGTCGACGCGATCGGCGCCGACCGCATCTACCCGACCCTCCCGACGGCGGTGGCCGCCTACCTCGCCTGGCACGAGGAGCGCGCCGGGCGGCCGCACCCGTTCGGGCCGGTCCCGCCGCCCCTCGCTCCGCCCGAGCCCCCGCCGAGCGGCGCGGCGACCTGAACGTCACGAGCGGCGGGGATGCCGTGCCGTCTGCGGTCGGCCTTCCGCCGTCGGCCTTCGGCCGTCAGGTCAGCAGGAGCCGCTCGATCCGGCGCGAGGCCCCGACGACGCCCACGACGCCGAGCGCGACGAGGTAGGCGGCGTTGCCGAGCAGCGACCACCCGACCTCGCCGAGCATGAGCCCGCGCTCGAGCGCGACCCCGTGGTAGAGCGGGGTCACCTGCACGAGCCAGCGGACGGCATCCGGGTACGTCGACAGCGGGAAGAAGGTCGCCGAGAAGAGGAACATCGGCTGGATGACGAGGGTGACGTAGTCGAAGTGCTGCCAGCTCGTCATGTAGGTCGTCGCGAACATGCCCATCGCCCCGAAGGCCAGGCCGATGAGCGTCGCGGCGGGCAGCGCCAGCAGGGCCCACCAGGAGTGCACCGTGCCCGCCACGAGGGCCACGACGAGGAACATCGCCGAGTAGAGGGCCCCGCGCAGCAACGACCACGTGATCTCCCCGACGGCGATGTCGCGCGGGCCGACGGGGGTCGCGAGCATCGCGTCGTAGAGCCGGGCGTGGCGCAGCTTGAAGAAGACGTTGAACGTGCTGTCGAAGACCGCGCCGTTCATCGCCGACGTCGCGAGCAGCGCCGGGGCGACGAACGTCGCGTAGGGCACCGTCGTGCCGCCGTCGGTCGTCACCGTGCCGACGAGCGCCCCGAGGCCGACCCCGAGGGAGAAGAGGTAGAACACCGGCTCCGCGAACCCGCTGAGCAGGAGGATCCAGGCCCGGCGGAAGGCGATGACGTTGCGGCCGACCACGTGCCGGGCCAGCCCCGCACCGGCCGGGAACGGCAGGGCGCGCGAGGCCCGCGAGACGACGTCCGCGGCGCTCACGGCGTGAGCCGCCTCGTGAACCCGCGGTGGGCCAGGACCCACCCGACGACGACGTAGAGCACGAGCACCGCGAGGTGGCCGAGCGCGGCCCAGTCCGGCGGGGTGCCGGTGGCGGCGGCCCGCGACAGCTCGACGCCGTGCCACAGCGGGGTGACCCACGCGACCGGCTGGAGCAGGGGCGGCAGCTGGTCGACGGGGAAGAAGGTGCCGGAGAAGAGCATGAGCGGCGTGATGACGAAGCGGTAGAGGATGCCGTAGCCGTTGTCGTTGTCGAGGCGGGCCGACAGCGCGAACGTCGGTGTGGCGAACGCGAGCCCGGTGAGCAGGCCGACGGGGATGGCGAGGAGCACCCACCACGACGCGAAGGCACCGAAGAGCGCGGCGACGGCGACGAAGATCGTCGTCGCGACGACGAGGTGCACCCCGATGACGGCGAGGTGGCCGCCGAGCACCTCGGTGACCCGCAACGGCGTCGCGAGCATCGCCGCGTACATCTGGTTCCACTTGATGTAGCCCATGACGACGTACGTCGACTCGTTGAACGCCAGCCACATCGCCTGGAACGCGACGATGCCGGGGACGACGTACTGGAGGTAGGGGATGCCGTCCACCCCGCCCGCGCTCTCGTCGACGAGGGTGCCGAGGCCCAGGCCCATGGCCAGGAGGAAGAACAGCGGGGACAGGAAGCGCCCGATGATCGAGCCCTTCCACGTGCGGCCGTAGACGAGGAGGTGGTACTCCACGACGACGCCGACCCGCTCGGCGACGCCGAGCGCCGGCCGCGGTCCGTGGACGAGCCGCCCGCTCGCAGGGGTGCGCGAGACGCGGGTGCCGGGGTCGGTCGTGGGCGTCGTCATCAGTCGACGAGGGTGCGACCGGTGAGGTGGAGGAAGACGTCCTCGAGCGTGGAGCGGCGCACGAGGGAGGAGAGCGGCTCGACCCCCCGGGCGTGGATCGTCGCGAGCGCCCCGTCCCCGTCGTCGGCGTAGACGAGGAGCCGGTCGGGCAGCACCTCGAGGCGCTCCCCCACCCCCGTGACGGCGGCCACGTGGTCGTCCTGCTCGTCGGGGTCGAAGCGCAGCTCGACGACCTCGCGGGTCGAGTGCTCGGCGATGAGGGCGCGCGGGCTGCCCTCGGCGACGATCCGGCCGTGGTCCATGACGACGAGCCGGTCGCACAGCTGCTCGGCCTCGTCCATGTAGTGCGTCGTGATGATGAGGGTGACGCCCTCGCGCTTGAGCCGGAACAGCCGGTCCCACAGCACGTGCCTGGCCTGCGGGTCCAGCCCGGTCGTCGGCTCGTCGAGGAGGAGCACCTCGGGGTTGTTCATGAGGCTGCGCGCGATGGTGAGGCGGCGCTTCATCCCGCCGGACAGCGGCTCGACGCGGTCCTGGCGGCGGTCGGTGAGCTGGGCGAAGTCGAGCAGGGCGTCGGCCCGCTTGCGGACCTCGCGCCGGCTCAGCCCGAAGAAGCGCCCGTAGACCCACAGGTTCTCCTCGACGGTCAGGTCCTCGTCGAGGATGTCCTTCTGCGGGCAGACGCCGAGCCGGGCCCGGATCGCCGGGCCGTCGGCGGCCGGGTCCATGCCGAGGATGCGCAGCTCGCCGCCGCTGATGGGCGACACGCACCCGACCATCCGCATCGTCGAGGACTTGCCGGCGCCGTTGGGCCCGAGGAACCCGAAGGCCTCGCCCCGGTGCACCTCGACGTCGATGCCGTCGACCGCGGTGAAGGTGCCGAAGGTCTTGGTCAGACCCCTGGCACGCAGCAGCACGTCGTCGCTCACCGGAGGGACGCTAGCCCAGCCGGGGGGCGCCCTCCACCCGACTCACCTGCGCTTTGGCGTGTCCCGCCCGTGGCGGCGCTCCTCCGGCACGTCCATCGCGTCGCACAGGGCGGCCCAGACCTCGCGTGGCGGCACCCCCGCGTCGAGCGCCTCGAGCGCGGTCCGCCCGCCGAGGGCGGCGAGGTGCGTGGAGCCGGCGAGCGTGTGCGCGTACGCCGCGCCGAACTCGTCCTCGGCGAGGACCCAGAACCGGGAGTGGCGCATGGCCGGATCGTAGGGCCTGTTCTCGACCCGTCCCGCCAGCGGCATACTGACCGCCATGCGCCTGATCACCGCCTCCGGGGTGCCGACGTCCCTCGCCCGGGTCCACGAGCCCACCGCACCGCCCGTGAGGGTCGGCCTCGTCCAGCACGCCTGGGACCCCGACGCCGACGCGCTGCGCGCGACCCTGCTCGACGGCATCCGCACGGCGGCCGACGCGGGGGCCCGCATCGTCTTCCTCCCCGAGCTGACGCTGTCGCGCTACCCCGCCGACGCGCTGCCCTCGGGACGCCCGGACGAGACGGCCGAGTCGCTCGAGGACGGCCCGACGGTGACGTTCGCGCGCGAGGCGGCCGCGGCATCCGGTGTGCTCGTCCACGCCTCGCTCTTCGAGCGCGCCCCCGCGCCCGACGGCACGGACGACGGCCTCGGCTTCAACACGGCCGTGCTCGTCGCGCCGAGTGGCGAGCTGGTCGCGCGCACCCGCAAGACCCACATCCCGGTCACCGCCGGCTACCACGAGGACAAGTACTTCCGCCAGGGCCCGCCGGACGACGCCTACCCCGTGTACGACCTCGCCGACCCGGCGCTGCGGCTCGGGATGCCGACCTGCTGGGACGAGTGGTTCCCCGAGGTCGCGCGGGCGTACGGGCTCGCGGGAGCCCAGGTGCTCGTCTACCCGACGGCCATCGGCTCCGAGCCCGACCACCCCGACTTCGACACCCAGCCGCTGTGGCAGCACACGATCGTCGGTCACGCCATCGCCAACGGGCTGTTCGTCGTCGTGCCCAACCGCTACGGCACCGAGGGGCTCATCACGTTCTACGGGTCGTCCTTCATCGCCGACCCCTACGGGCGGGTGCTCGTGCAGGCGCCGCGCGACGAGGCCGCGGTGCTCGTCGCCGACCTCGACCTCGCCCAGGGCCGCGACTGGATCGACCTCTTCCCGTTCCTGTCGACCCGCCGCCCCGACTCCTACGCGCCGCTCACCGAGCCGGTGCGTGCCGAGCACCGACGGGAGGGCTGAGGCGTGGCCGCCCCGGGCGGCTGGCGGATGCCGGCCGAGTGGGTCCCGCACGAGCGCACCTGGATGGCGTGGCCGTCGTCGGGCTACACCCTCGGCGACACCGAGGCCGAGGCCGACGAGGCCCGCGCGACGTGGGCCGACGTCGCGCTCGCCGTCTCGCGGTTCGAGCCGGTGACCCTCGTCGTCGACCCGGGCACCGTCGACGTCGCCCGCCGGTGGGTCGGCGAGGGGCGTCACGGCCACTACCGGGTCGACCTCCTCGATGCGCCGCTCGACGACGCGTGGATGCGTGACATCGGGCCGACCTTCGTCGTGTCGCCGTCGGGCGAGCTCGGCGCGGTCGACTGGGTCTTCAACGGCTGGGGCGCCCAGGGGTGGGCGACGTGGGAGCGCGACGCGCGGGTCGGGGCGTTCGTCGCCGGCCGGTCCGGCGCGACGCTCGTGGCGAGCGACCTCGTCAACGAGGGGGGCGGCATCCACGTCGACGGCCTCGGCACGGTGCTGCTCACCGAGACCGTCCAGCTCGACCCCGGGCGCAACCCGGGGCTCGAGCGCGCCGACGTCGAGGCCGAGCTGGCCCGCACGATCGGCGCGACGACGTGCCTCTGGCTGCCGCGCGGCCTGACCCGCGACTACGACGAGTTCGGCACCCGCGGTCACGTCGACATCGTCGCGACGTTCGCGTCGCCCGGCGTCGTGCTGCTGCACTGGCAGGGCGACCCGGCCCACCCCGACCACGCGGTGTCCGTCGAGCTCGAGGGGCTGCTGGCGTCGGCGCGCGACGCCCGTGGGGAGCCACTCGAGGTCGTGCGGGTGCCGGCGCCGAGGACGCTCGAGGACGACGACGGCTGGGTCGACTGGTCGTACATCAACCACCTCGTCGTCAACGACGGCGTCGTCGCGTGCGCCTTCGACGACCCGCAGGACGCCGACTCGCTCGCCGTGCTCGAGCGTGCGTACGCCGGCCGGCGGGTCGTCGGCGTCGACGCGCGTCCGCTCTTCGCCCGCGGCGGCGGCATCCACTGCATCACCCAGCAGCAGCCCCGCGCCTGACCCGCCCCCTCGGGTCGGCATCCTCGGCGGGGGTCCCTTTACGCCCGGAGACGCCGGCGGCATGATGCGACGTGCGGCACGCGCCGCCCGGCAGGCAGGAGCCCCTCGCATGATGTCATCCACGACCGGGCGGGCCCGCGCGGCCGGCCTGACCGCAGCGCTCGTGACGTCCCTCGGCGTCGGCGTCGTCGGAGCCTCCTCGGCCGTCGCCGTGCCGAGCACCGGGGTGATGATCGCCGAGGTGTACGGCGGCGGGGGCACCTCCGGTGCCACCCTGACCAACGACTTCGTCGAGCTGGGGAACGCTGGCAGCGTCGCGGCCGCGCTGACCGGCTGGAGCGTCCAGTACCTCCCGGCTGTTCCTTCCACGAGCACCGTGTGGCAGGTGACGCCCCTCAGTGGGGAGGTCGCGGCAGGAGGTCGCTACCTCGTCCGCGAGGCCGCTGGCAGCGGAGGCACGACCCCGCTCCCCACCGCCGACGCCGTGGGCACCATCCCGATGTCGGCGACCGCCGGCACCGTCGCACTCGTCGAGAGCACCACTGCCCTGACCTGCAAGACGGCAGCCGACTGCGCCGGCGACTCCCGCATCCGCGACCTCGTCGGCTACGGCAGTACAGCAGTCGTGCGCGAGACCGCACCCACCGCGAACCTGTCGAACACGACGTCCGGCGCCCGCCCGGCCCTGACCGACACGGACGACAACAGCACGGACTTCACGGTGGGTGCGCCGACGCCCACCACGAGCACCCCTCCCCCGCCGCCTCCCCCGGTCGCGAGCATCAGCGAGATCCAGGGCACCACCCGCCTGTCGCCGCTCGACGGCCAACGGGTGTCCGGGGTGACGGGGGTCGTGACGGCCGTCCGGTCGTTCGGCTCCGCCCGCGGGTTCTGGTTCCAGGACCCCACCCCGGACGTCGACCCGGCCACGAGCGAGGGCCTGTTCGTGTTCACCGGGGCCTCGACCCCCGGCGTCCAGCCCGGCGATGCCGTGACGGTCACCGGCACGGTGGACGAGTTCTATCCCAGCGGGACACCCACGACCTCCGTGCACCCGTCCACGACCGAGCTCGTCGGCGCGAGCTGGACCGTCGAGTCCACCCGGAACACCCTGCCGACCGCCGAGGAGCTGCTCCCGGGCACGGTCCCGGAGGACTTCACCCCCGAGGCGGACGGCGGCTCGATCGAGGCTCTGCTGCTCAGGCCCGAGGAGTTCGCGCTGGACTTCTACGAGTCACGCGAGGGGATGCTGGTGGGCATCACCGACGCCGGCGTTGTGGGCCCGACGACCTCGTTCAACGAGCTCATCGTGACGAGCAAGCCGCAGCAGAACCCGACGGCGCGTGGCGGCACCCGCTACGCCGGGTACGACGAGCAGAACGGTGGACGACTGCTCGTCACCTCAGTGATCCCGTTCTCCCAGCGTCCCTTCCCCAAGGTGAACGTCGGTGACAGGCTCGACGGTCTGACCGCCGGACCGGTCGACTACAACGCCTTCAACGGGTACGGCATCCTCGCCACCGAGCTCGGCACCGAGGTTGCGGGGGGCATCCAGCGCGAGACGACGAGGCCACAACGAGACAACGAGCTGGCCATCGCCACCTACAACGTCGAGAACCTCGACCCGGGCGACCCGCAGGACAAGTTCGACCGGCTCGCCGAAGGCGTCGTCGACAGCCTGGCCGACCCCGACGTCCTGGCCCTCGAGGAGATCCAGGACGACAGCGGGCCCACGAACAACGGCGTCGTGACGGCGGGGGTCACCCTGGAGCGGTTCACCGACGCCATCGTCGCCGCCGGCGGTCCTCGCTACCTGTGGCGCCAGATCGACCCGGTCAACAACCAGGACGGCGGCGAGCCGGGAGGGAACATCCGGGTGGGGTTCCTCTTCAACCCTGCACGGGTCTCCTTCGTCGACCGTCCGGGCGGCGACGCCGTGACGGCCGTGGCCGTGGAGGCGGGACCGAACGGCAAGCCACGACTGAGCGTGTCCCCGGGGCGGATCGACCCGCTGAACGTGGCGTGGAGCAGCAGTCGCAAACCTCTCGTGGGCGAGTTCGTGTTCAACGGCAAGACGGTCTTCGTGGTTGCGAACCACTTCAACTCCAAGGGTGGGGACGAGCCGTTGGCGGGCCGCAAGCAGCCGCCGTCACGCATCAGCGAGATCCAGCGCCTCCAGCAGGCGGATGCCGTCCGTGCGTTCGTCGACGACCTCCAGGCCGTCAAGGCCGACGCGAACGTCGTCGTGCTCGGGGACATCAACGACTTCGAGTTCTCGCCGGTGGTGTCCCGGCTCACCGCCGGTGGTGCGCTCGTCGACCTCATCACGACCCTTCCGGAGAACGAGCGGTACAGCTACGTCTTCCAGGGCAACTCCCAGACGCTGGACCACATCCTCGTGAGCGGCCGGCTCAAGACGGTGGACTACGACGTGGTCCACATCAACGCCGAGTTCTTCGACCAGGCGAGCGACCACGACCCGCAGGTGGTGAGGCTGAAGCCGGGCAACTGAGCGGCGGGGACGCCCCCCGTTGTGCGGCAGGTCGCCCTCGTGCGACCTGCCGCACGCACGGTGTCGGTGGCGGGTGAGAGGCTGAACGCCACATGACCGGTGACGTCCTCGACCGCTTCTCCCCCGCGACCGCCGCGTGGTTCCGGGGCAGCTTCAGCGCGCCCACCCCCGCCCAGGAGGGCGCGTGGGACGCCATCAGCAGCGGCCACCACGCCCTCGTCGTCGCCCCGACCGGGTCGGGCAAGACTCTGTCAGCGTTCCTCTGGGCCCTCGACCGCCTGGCCAGCGAGCCCCTCCCCCAGGAGCGCAGGGAGCGCTGCCGCGTCCTGTACGTCTCGCCGATGAAGGCGCTGGCCGTCGACGTCGAGCGCAACCTGCGCAGCCCGCTCGTCGGCGTCCGGCACGCCGCGACCCGCCTCGGCCTGCCCGAGCCCGACATCACCGTGGCGGTGCGCTCGGGCGACACCCCCGCCGACGAGCGGCGCGCCTTCGCCCGCACCCCCACCGACGTGCTCATCACGACCCCCGAGTCGCTCTTCCTCATCCTCACCTCGGCCGCCCGCGAGGCCCTCGCCGGCGTCGAGACGGTCATCCTCGACGAGGTGCACGCCCTCGCCGGCACCAAGCGCGGCGCCCACCTCGCCCTGAGCCTCGAGCGCCTCGACGCGCTCCTGCCCCGGCCGGCGCAGCGGATCGGCCTGTCCGCCACGGTGCGCCCCGTCGAGGAGGTCGCCCGGTTCCTCGCCGGCGGGCGCCCGGTCGAGGTGGTCCAGCCGCCGTCGACGAAGGAGTGGGACCTCTCCGTCGTCGTCCCCGTCCCGGACATGGCCGAGCTCGGCCAGCCGACCGGTGACCTGTCGGGTGCGGCATCCGGCCAGGAGCAGCGGGCCTCGATCTGGCCGCACGTCGAGGAGCGCATCGTCGACCTCGTCGCCCAGCACACCTCGACGCTCGTCTTCTCCAACAGCCGCCGCCTGGCCGAGCGACTCACGACCCGCCTCAACGAGATCTGGGTTGAGCGCGTCGAGGCCGCCGAGGGCGCCGACGTGGTCTCGGCAGCGGATGCCGTGCCCCGCCCGGCGGCGCTGACCCGCAGCCCCGCCCAGGTCATGGCCCAGTCCGGCGCCTCGACCGGGGCCCCGGCGGTCCTCGCCCGGGCCCACCACGGCTCGGTGAGCAAGGAGCAGCGCGCGGCCATCGAGGAGGACCTCAAGTCCGGCCGCCTCCCGGCGGTCGTCGCGACGAGCAGCCTCGAGCTCGGCATCGACATGGGGGCCGTCGACCTCGTCGTCCAGGTCGAGTCGCCACCGTCCGTCGCCTCCGGGCTGCAGCGCGTCGGCCGGGCAGGGCACCAGGTCGGCGCGGTGAGCCGGGGGGTGCTCTTCCCCAAGTTCCGCGGCGACCTCGTCCAGACCGCCGTCGTCGTCGAGCGCATGCTCGCCGGCGAGATCGAGGCCCTCCACGTGCCGAGCACGCCCCTCGACGTCCTCGCCCAGCAGGTCGTCGCGATGTGCGCCCTCGACGACTGGGCCGTCGACGACGTCCTCGAGCTCGCCCGCCGCTGCGCGCCCTACGCCACCCTGACCCGCCCCGTCCTCGAGTCGGTGCTCGACATGCTCGCCGGTCGCTACCCCAGCGAGGAGTTCGCCGAGCTGCGCGCCCGCATCACCTGGGACCGCCTGTCCGACACGCTCACCGGGCGCCGCGGGGCGCAGCGGCTCGCCGTCACCTCGGGCGGCACGATCCCCGACCGCGGGTTGTACGCCGTCTTCCTCGCCACCGGCGAGGGGGCGGGCCGCCGGGTCGGCGAGCTCGACGAGGAGATGGTCTACGAGTCGCGGGTCGGCGACCTGTTCACCCTCGGCACGAGCACCTGGCGCATCGAGGACATCACGCACGACCGGGTGCTCGTCACCCCGGCACCGGGCCTGCCCGGCCGCCTGCCGTTCTGGAAGGGCGACTCGCTCGGGCGCCCCGCCGAGCTGGGGCGGGCCGTCGGCGCGTTCGTCCGCGAGGTCGAGGCCCTCGCTCCGGATGCCGCGCGCGCCCGGGTCAGGGCCGCCGGCCTCGACGCGTGGGCCGCCGACAACCTGCTCGGCTACCTGCGCGAGCAGCGCGAGGCCACCGGCCACGTGCCGGACGACCGCACGGTCGTCGTGGAGCGCTTCCGCGACGAGCTCGGTGACTGGCGGGTGGCGATCCACTCACCGTTCGGGGCGCAGGTGCACGCCCCGTGGGCTCTTGCCGTCAGCGCCCGGCTGCGCGACCGCTTCGGCGTCGACGTGCAGGCGATGCACGGCGACGACGGCATCGTGCTGCGCCTGCCCGACCTCGAGCTCGACGAGGTCGACGGCCTGCGCGAGCGCGGCGTGGGGCCCGAGCTGCTCGACCTCGTCACCCTCGACCCCGACGACGTCCGGGGCCTGGTCACCGACGAGATCGGCGGGTCCGCGCTGTTCGCCGCCCGCTTCCGCGAGTGCGCGGCCCGCGCCCTGTTGCTGCCGCGTCGCCAGCCGAACCGTCGCCAGCCGCTGTGGCAGCAGCGCCAGCGCGCCTCGCAGCTGCTCGAGGTCGCGAGCCAGTACCCGTCCTTCCCGATCGTGCTCGAGGCCGTGCGTGAGTGCGTCCAGGACGTGTTCGACGTGCCCGGCCTCGTCGACCTCATGCGGGACGTGCGTGCGCGCCGGGTCACGGTCGTCGACGTCGAGAGCTCGACCCCGTCGCCGTTCGCGAAGTCCCTGCTCTTCGGCTACGTCGCGCAGTTCCTCTACGAGGGCGACTCCCCCCTCGCCGAGCGTCGGGCCGCGGCGCTGGCCCTCGACCCGAGCCTGCTCGCCGAGCTGCTCGGCACCAGTGAGGGCCTGGCGCTGCGCGACCTCCTCGACGCCGAGCAGATCGCGCGCACCGAGGCCGAGCTGCAGCGGCTCACCCCCGAGCGCGCCGCCCGCGACGCCGACGACGTGCTCGACCTGCTCCGGTCCCTCGGGCCGCTACCGGTCGACGGCATCCTGGCCCGATGCCGCGAGGGCACCTCCGGCGCCGACGTCGAGGGCTGGCTCGAGGGGCTGCAGGGAATCCGCCAGGTCATCCCCGTCCGGGTGGCGGGCGAGCCGCGGTGGGCTGCGATCGACGACGCCTCGAGGCTGCGGGACGCCCTCGGCGCGTCGCTGCCCCCCGGTGTGCCGCAGGCCTTCCTCGAGCCCGTCGCCGACCCGCTCGGTGACCTCGTGGCCCGCTACGCGCGCACCCACGTGCCGTTCCACGCCGCCGAGGTGGCCCGCGCCCACGGCCTCGGCGTCGCCGTCGCCACCGCGGCGCTGGCCCGGCTCGTCTCCTCGGGCCGGCTCGTCGAGGGAGAGCTGCTGCCGAACGGCGGCGGCACCGAGTACTGCGACCCCGAGGTGCTGCGGATGCTGCGCCGACGCTCCCTCGCCGCCCTGCGCGCCGAGGTCGAGCCGGTCACGCCTGTCGACCTCGCCCGCTTCCTCCAGGAGTGGCAGGGGGTCGGCGGCCGGGTCCGCGGCCGCGACGGCCTGCTGCGCGTCGTCGAGCAGCTGAGCGGTGCCGTGCTCCCCGCGAGCGCGGTCGAGTCGCTGGTGCTCCCCTCGCGCGTCGCCGACTACTCCCCCGCCCTGCTCGACGAGCTCACGGCCTCCGGCGAGGTGCTGTGGTGCGGCCACGGCTCGCTGCCCGGCGACGACGGCTGGGTCTCGCTCCACCTCGCCGACTCCGCGCACCTCACCCTGCCCGGACCCGACCCCGAGCGGGTCCCCACCGAGCAGGGCCGCGCCGTGCTCGACGCCCTCGCCGGCGGCGGTGCGCACTTCTTCCGCACCCTCTCCGACCAGGTCGGCTCCACCGACGACGAGGCGCTCACCGTAACCCTGTGGGACCTCGTGTGGGCCGGCCGGGTCACCGGCGACACCTTCGCCCCGGTCCGCGCGCTCCTCGCCGGCGGCCGCACGGCCCACCGGCGCGCGGCACCGGGCCCGCGGCGCAGCCGGTACGCCGGGCGCCGCGGTCCCCTCGGCGGGCTCGGGGCGGCGCCGGCCCGGCCGGCGCTGCCGAGCCGCACCGGGCCACCCCGGGCCACCGGTCGCTGGTCGCTCCTACCCCCCGTCGAGCTCGACCCCACGGTGCGCACCTTCGCCACGGCCGAGCTGCTGCTCGACCGGCACGGCATCCTCACCCGCGGCGCGACGACCGCCGAGGACGTCCCCGGCGGCTTCGCGGCCGTGTACCGGGTGCTCGGCCGGGCCGAGGAGGCCGGACGGGTGCGCCGCGGCTACTTCGTCGAGGGCCTCGGGGCGTCCCAGTTCGGCACGACGGGTGCCGTCGACCGGCTCCGCAGCGGCACGGGTGGCGTGGGGGGCACCCGTCGCGACCGCGCCAGAGAGGCGCCGTCGGCCGTCGTGCTCGCCGCCAGCGACCCGGCGAACCCCTACGGCGCCGCACTGGCGTGGCCCGACCGTGCCGTCGACCCGGCCGCCGGCGACGCCGAGGGGCCATCCGACGGGCGGCGCCGGCACCAGCCGGGCCGCAAGGCCGGAGCCGTCGTCGTGCTCGTCGACGGAGAGCTCGTCCTCTACGTCGAGCGCGGCGGCAGGACGCTGCTCACCCACTCCGAGCAGCCCGACCTCCTGCGGGCGGCGGCGGCGGCCCTCGCGGATGCCGTGCGCCGGGGCAGCCTCGGGCGGATCACCGTCGAGAAGGCCGACGGCGGTCGGCTGCTCGGGTCCGGCCACCCCGTCGTCGGGGCCCTCGAGGAGGCCGGGTTCCACCTCACCCCGCGCGGCCTGCGGATCCGTCGGTGACCACGACTGCGCGGGCCACCCGCCAGGTCAGCACGGCCGCCGCGGCGCTCACGGGGGCCCACACGGCGCGCTCGGCCCGGCTCGGCGACGCCAGGTTGAGGGCCGCACCCAGCCCGCAGACCCCGCCCAACCCGCGCAGGAGCACCCGCTGCCCCCGAGCCGACCGGGGCCGCTCGGCGGCGACCGCGACGGTGGCGGCACCCCACAGCAGGGCCGCCACGCCCGATGACACGCGCAGCTCGATGGGAAGGGTGCCCTCGTGGCCCCCACCCCAGGCCAGGCGGCCCCACGGCGCGCCGGCGGCGAGGGCGAGCTGGAAGGCCGTGACACCCCCGAGGAGCACGCTCGCGGTGGTCCGGTCGGCCCGGCCGGGGCGCTGCATCGACGTGCTCGTGTCTCTCACGGACCTGTTTCTAGCAGGGACGGACGACAAGCCACTGCACGAGCGGATCGCCGCGTCGCCGAGCGGCACAGGCCGCGCGCTGGCGGGGCGCACCGAGGAGAGCACTGGAGGACACCGTGCCCGAGGGTGACACCGTCCACCGCACCGCCGACCGGCTGCACCGGGCGCTCGCCGGCCGGGTCGTCGAGCACGCCGAGCTGCGCTGGCCGTCGGCGCCGGACGTCGACCTCGCCGGCTCGCGCACGATCGAGGTGCTCGCCCGGGGCAAGCACCTGCTCCACCGCTTCGACGCCGGGTCGACCCTGCACACGCACCTGCGCATGGAAGGCCAGTGGCGCGTCGAGCACGCCGGCCCCGACACCCGACGGGCGCTGCGCCGGCCCGACGTGCGCGCCGCCGTCGTCACCGACACGTGGTCGGCGGTCGGCCTGCGGCTCGGCATGCTCGACCTCGTGCCGACGGCCCGCGAGCACGAGGTCGTCGGCCACCTCGGCCCCGACGTGCTCGGGCCCGACTGGGACCTTGAGCTCGTGACCGGGCGGCTCACGGCATCCGAGCGGTTCGTCGGTGACCTCCTGCTCGACCAGCGCGTGCTGGCGGGGGTGGGCACGTTCTGGGCCAGCGAGGTGCTCTTCCTCGAGCGGGTCCTGCCGTGGACCCCGGGCCGCGACCTCGACCCCGGGCGGGTGCGCCGGGTGCTCGACCGGCTGCACGCCCTCATGGCCCTGGCCCGGCGCACCGGCTGGCAGTCGAGCACCGGGGTCCAGCGCAACGGCGAGGAGGCCTACGTGCACGCCCGCTCCGGTCGGCCGTGCCGTCGCTGCGGGGACACCGTCCGGGTCGCGGTGACGGGGGCGGCCCCCCGCGAGCGCACCCTCTTCACGTGCCCCACGTGCCAGGGCGGCCTCGCGCCCACCGACGACGGTCGACCCCAGCGGCCCCTCGGGTCCCGGGGGCGCGGTCGCACGGGGACCGCAGCCGAACGCCGCTGAGCCGGGTCGAGTGAGCGCGACTCGCCCGGATGCCGTGCTCCCGGTCGGCGTGTCCTGCTCACTCGACCGCAGGTACCCGTGAGGCAGTGCACAGTCGGCCGGGCGCCCGCAGCGACCGCTCGGCAGCTCGCGCCGACGCTAGGCGGCGGAGGCGGAGACCGTCTCGGCGCCGAGCGCGGGCCCGACGGGCAGCGAAACGGGGGTGCCGAAGGTCTCGACCCGCTCGACGCGGTCGCGGACGAGCTCGAGCACCTCGGACAGGCTCAGGCCGAGGCCACCGCACACGGCGGCCAGCAGCTCGGAGGAGGCCTCCTTCGTGCCGCGCTCGAGCTCGCTGAGGTAGCCGAGGGAGACCGAGGAGGATGCCGCGACGTCGCGCAGCGTGCGGCCCTGGTCCTGGCGGATCTCCCGCAGGACCTCGCCGAGCTCGTGGCGAAGCAGGATCACAGCGCCTCCTCTCCCTCGTCCGGGTGGGCCGGTCGACCCGGCTCGACTCCACCGTACCCCGCCCGGCCGACGCCGTCGCGGAGGTTCTCGAGCCCCCGGGCCACGAGACCCAGCGCCGCGTGCACGCTCGCGGCCCGGATCTGCTCCCGGTCGCCGGTCAACGCCAGGGCCTCGCCGAGGATTCCCCACGGCCCCGCGGCCGCGACGTGCACGGTGCCCACCGGGCGACCGTCGGCCGGCTCCGGGCCCGCCACACCCGTCGTCGACACCCCGACGTCGCAGGTCAGCACGCTGCGCACCCCCTGCGCGAGCTGCGCGGCGACGACCGCCGAGACGGCACCCTCACGGTCGAGCACGTCGCGGTCGACGTGGAGGACCTGCGCCTTGACCTCGCTCGCGTAGGCGACGACCCCGCCCCGCACGACGGCCGACGCGCCGGGCACGCTCGTCAGGGCCGCGCAGACGAGCCCGCCGGTCAGCGACTCCGCGGTGCCGATCGTCAGCCCGAGCCGGCGGAGCAGCCCGACGACGGCCGGCGCCGGGCCGGCGCCGGCCGTCGTCGCAGGCATCACCTCGTCACCCCCTCACCGCGTCGCCTCGTCACCCCGGTCACCGCATCGCCTCGTCACCCCGGTCACCGCATCGCCTCGTCACCCCGGTCACCGCATCGCCTCGTCACCCCGGTCACCGCGACGCCTCGTCACCGGCCGCCGCGGGCAGCGCGCCGCACCGCCGCCCGCTCGGCCCGCTCCGCCCGCTTGCGGGCCGCCCGCTCGCTCGTCCGTCGCAGCCGCAGCGCCTGGACGAGGTAGTCGACACCCGTCACGACCGTGACGACGACCGCCGCACCGAGCGAGATCGCGGCGAGCCAGTCCCACAGCTCCGGGAACGGCAGGGTCCACCGCGGCATGAGGTAGAAGCCGATGCCGACCGTCTGCAGGAGCGTCTTGACCTTCCCCCCGCGGCCGGCCGCCATGACGCCGTGGCGGATGACCCAGAAGCGGACGGCGGTGATGCCCCACTCGCGCACGAGCACGACGACGGTGACCCACCACCACACCTCGCCGACGAGCGAGAGGCCGACGAGCGCCATCGTGACGAGTGCCTTGTCGGCGATCGGGTCGACGACCTTCCCGAAGTTCGTCACGAGGCCGCGGCTGCGCGCGAGGTCGCCGTCGATCCGGTCGGTGATCATCGCGACGACGAAGACGGCGAAGGCCGCCCAGCGGTAGCCGGCGCTGCGCCCGTCGTCGTGCAGGAGCAGCCAGCCGAAGACGGGGACGAGGAGCAGGCGCACCATCGTGAGGTAGTTCGCGATGTTCCACGCGCTCGGCCCGGTCGCCGGCACGGCCGGGCTCGCCGGGTCGACGCCGACGCGGTACGGGTCGGTGGCGCGGCCCTCGGCGAGCGGGCCGGGGCGCACGGGGCGCAGCGGCTTCTCGCTCATCGCACCTCCACGACGAGGTCGACGCCCACCGCGTCGACGACGACGCCCTCGACGAACGACCCCACGGCGGGGGGCTCGCCGGCCCCGGCCCCCGCCCTCGCCCGCACGAGGCACACGCCGTCGACGTCCGGACCCTGGTGCTCGGCCCGGCCGACGCCTACGGAGGGGTCGTCCTCGTCGCGCTCCTCGACGAGCACGGTGACGCGCTCCCCGACCCGCTCGAGCGCGCGCTGCGCCGTGAGCTCCTCGACGAGGCCGGTCAGCCGCTCGACGCGCTCGGCGACGACGTGCTCGGGCAGCTGGTCCGACAGGCCCTCGGCCTCGGTGCCGTCCTCGTCGGAGTAGCCGAAGACGCCGACGACGTCGAGCCGCGCCGCCGTGAGGAAGCGCTCGAGCTCGGCGACGTCGGCCTCGGTCTCGCCGGGGAACCCGACGATGACGTTGCTGCGCACTCCGGCGAGCGGCTCGCGCTCGCGGACCCGGCCGACGAGGTCGAGGAAGGCCTCGGTGCCGCCGAAGCGGCGCATCCGGCGCAGCACGGCCTCCGAGGAGTGCTGGAACGACAGGTCGTACCACGGCATGACGCCGGGCGTCTCGGCCATCGCCTCGAGGAGGCCGGGCCGCACCTCGGCCGGCTGGAGGTAGGACACCCGCACCCGCTCGACGCCGTCGATGCCGGCCAGCTCGGGCAGGAGCCGCTCGAGCAGCCCGAGGTCGCCGAGGTCCTTGCCGTAGGACGTCGAGTTCTCGCTGACGAGGAAGAGCTCGCGCACCCCCTGCCCCGCGAGCCAGCGCGCTTCGGCGAGCACGTCGGTGGGGCGGCGCGAGACGAACGAGCCCCGGAACATCGGGATCGCGCAGAACGAGCAGCGCCGGTCGCACCCGCTCGCGATCTTCAGCGGCGCCCAGGGCCGGGCGTCGAGCCGGGCGCGCACGAACCCCTCCGGGTCCCCGTGCCCGGGCAGCGCGACGCCGCCCGCGGCCCCCGAGCGCTCGACGGGCGAGAGGGGCAGGAGGGTGCGGCGGTCGGACGGGACGTGGGATGCCGGTCGCGCGCCGTCGAGGATCGCGCCGAGGTGGCTCGACATGTCGCGGTACGAGTCGAAGCCGAGCACGGCATCGGCGTCCGGCAGCTCGTCGGCGAGGGTCTGCCCGTAGCGCTCGGCGAGGCACCCGACGGCGACGACGGCCCGGGTGCGGCCGGTCTCCTTGAGGTCGGCCGCCTCGAGGAGGGTGTCGATGGAGTCCTTCTTGGCCTGCTCGACGAACCCACACGTGTTGACGACCGCGACGTCGGCGTCCGCGGCATCCTCGACGAGGGTCCACCCCTCCGCGGCGAGCCGGCCGGCGATCTCCTCGGAGTCGACCTCGTTGCGGGTGCAGCCGAGGGTGACGAGGGCGACGCTGCCGCGACTCGAGGAGGTGGGCATGCCAGCCACTCTAGTTGCGGGCCGGGCCGCGACGCGCACGCCGAGTAGGGTCGCGCGCATGCGTCCGCAGACCCTCGCCCACGTCCGTGGGCTGCTCGTCGACCACCCGGTCGTCGACGGCCACAACGACCTCGCGTGGGAGGCCCGCGAGCGCGTCGGCTACGACTGGGACCGGCTCGACATCTCCCGGCCCGGGCAGCCGACCCACACCGACATCCCGCGCCTGCGCGAGGGTGGCGTCGGCGTCCAGTTCTGGTCGGTCTACGTGCCGGCCGACCTCCAGGGCGACGCCGCGGTCACGGCGACGCTCGAGCAGGTCGACGCCGTGCACGCCATGACGACGCGGTACGCCGCCGACCTCGCCCTCGCGACGAGCGTCGCCGACATCGAGCGTGCCCGGTCACGGGGCCAGATCGCCTCGCTGCTCGGCGCCGAGGGCGGCCACAGCATCGACTGCTCGCTCGGGGCCCTGCGGATGCTGCACGCCCTCGGGGTGCGCTACCTCACGCTGACCCACAACGACAACGTGCCGTGGGCCGACTCGGCCACCGACGAGCCGGTCCTGGGCGGCCTGTCGCCGTTCGGGCGCGAGGTCGTGCGCGAGATGAACCGGATGGGGATGCTCGTCGACCTCTCGCACACCTCGGCCGACACGATGCGCGACGCCCTCGACGTCAGCGCGGCTCCGGTGCTGTTCTCGCACTCCTCCGCCCGGGCCGTGTGCGACCACCCGCGCAACGTCCCCGACGACGTGCTCGAGCGCCTCGCGGGCAACGGGGGCGTGTGCATGGTGACCTTCGTGCCGGCATTCGTCTCGCCCGCCGTGCGTGCGTGGGACCTCGAGACGCGGGATGCCGCGGAGCTCGCCGGCGTCGACGTCGCCGACGTGCCGGCGTCCAGGGCCTTCGTCACGGAGCGCCGGCTCACCCACCCGGCTCCGACGGCGACCCTCGACGACGTCGTGGCGCACTGCGAGCACGTGCGCGCCGTGGCCGGCATCGAGCACATCGGCCTCGGTGGCGACTACGACGGCGTCGACCGCCTCCCCGACGGGCTGGAGGACGTCAGCGGCTACCCACGGCTGCTCGCCGCGCTGGCCGAGCGTGGGTGGAGCGACGGCGACCTCGCCGCACTGGCCGGGGGGAACGCCCTGCGGGTGCTCGGGGAGGCGGAGGAGCGCTCGCGCGAGATCGCCCGCACGCGGGGCCCGAGCCTGGCCCGGATCGAGGACCTCGACGGACGGGACCCGCTCACTGCCGGGCGCGCATCACCGTGAGCGCGACGAGGCGCGAGATGACCATGGCGACGTACATGACCCCGGCCAGCTGCTCGACCGTGCCGATGGCCCGGGCCTGCGCCCGGATCGGCCCCACGTCGCTCAGGCCGACGCTCGTGAGGTTGGCGCCGGAGTAGTAGAGCAGCTCGAGGAGGGTGCGCTGCCCGGGCCCGTCGAACGACGTGAACGACGCCGGGTAGATCTCCTGGATCGCCATGAAGAGGTAGGCGAAGGCGAAGACGAGCACGGTGAAGCAGGCGCCGACCGCGAACAGCTCGTCCTTGGTCACCCAGGCGTCCTCGAACATGTACGAGATGAGCGCGTAGGCCGTGTAGAAGTAGAACAGCGCGAGGAAGGTGTGCGCGAGGGTGAGGATGATCGCGCGGTCGTCGACGAGGCTCCAGATCTCGAACAGGGCGGCCGGCAGGGCGAGGGTCGCCGAGAGCCACGTGAGGGCCGGCGTGCTGCGCACCGTGAACACGGCCGTGATGAGCGCCGACAGGCTGAGCAGCGAGATGACCGCCCGGCCCCAGTCGGAGGACTCGAGCGCCGGCAGGAGCAGGATGACGAGGATCTGCACGGCGAGCAGGAAGGCCGACGGCTGCTTGCGGAGGGTCGCCTTCCACCGGGCGGCGCGCGACGGGGGCTCGCGCAGCTCCTCCCACATCAAGGGCATGGACCTCACCCTACGGCCGGGTGGGTGAGAATGCGGGTATGCCGAGCGCCCTCCTCCTGCCCGTCGTCACGTGCGCCGTCGTGCTGCTCGTCAGCGGGGTCGCGAAGCTGCGCGCCCCCGCGACGGTCGACGCGGCGTTCACCTCCCTCGACGTCCCCGCCGCCCTCGACACCCCGCTCGTACGCCGGCTCGTGCCGTGGGCGGAGGTGGCGCTCGGGGCGTGGCTGCTGCTCGCGACCGGCGCCGCGCTCGCGGTCGTCGCGGCCCTGGCCCTCGCCCTGTTCGTCGCCTACCTCGTGCTCGTCGTGCGCGCCCAGCGCCGGCCCGAGCCGGTCGACTGCGGCTGCTTCGGTGCCCTGGGGTCGGCACGCGTCACGCGGGTCACCGTGTGGCGCAACGTGCTGCTCGTCGTCTCCGCCGCCCTCGCCGTCGTGGCCGGCCTGCGCGGGGTCGGGGTCATCGCCGCCCTCGTCGACGGTGGGGCGCTCGCCTGGCTCGCGGCGAGCGCGCTGACCGTGGCGGTCGCGGTGCTCGTGACCCACCGCGACGCGCCCGCCGAGCAGGGGTCCGGGGTGCCGTCGTCGGCGACCTCCGAGCCCTCGACCGACGAGGCCGGGGAGTACGTGCGCGAGGCGATCCCGAGGGCCCAGGTGCTCACCGAGGACGGCACGCTCGTGCTCCTGGCGCAGGAGAGCGCCCGAGCCGCCCACCTGCTCGTCTTCCTCTCCCCCGGCTGCGGACCGTGCGGACGGATCGGGCCGCTCGTCGCCGGATGGAACGAGCAGCTGGCGCCGGTCGTCGTGCGGGCCGTGGTCGCCGGTCAGCCCTCGGTCGTCGACACCTGGCTGACCTACCTGCAGGGGCACGCCTGGTTCGACCCCCACGGCGTGACCAGGGCGGCCTTCTCGGCCGGCAACCCGTCAGCGGTCCTGCTCGGCGCGGACGGGCTCATCGCCGGTGGCCCGGTGCACGGCGAGGAGGCGGTGTCGGCGTTCGTCGCGGAGGTCGCCGAGCAGCTGCGCGAGGCGCGGGCCGAGGGCGAGCTGTCGAGCGCGGACATCGCCAACCGGCCGGAGGACGGTGCGGCGGCGGCGGAGCCGGCGGACGAGGGGGCGAAGCCAGCGGACGAGAGGGCGGAGGCGGCGGAGGCCGGCGTCACCGACGCCCGGTGAGCTGCCAGGCGTCCTCGCCCTGCTCGTCGTCGTCCTCGTCGCCCCAGGCGACGGCCTCGGGGCGGCGGTCGAGGTCGGCCGCCACGGCATCCGTCGCGTAGGCCATGACCGGCACCTCGGAGGTGTCGTCGGTGGAGTCGTCGGTGACCGCGGCCGGGGCACCACCGTCGAAGGGCGCGTCCCCGGCGTCGGGCAGCTCGTCGCCGCGCAAGAGGGCGAGGGTCGTCGGCAGGTCGTCCGGCTTGACGAGGACGTCGCGCGCCTTGGACCCCTCGGAGGGCCCGACGACGCCGCGCGACTCGAGCAGGTCCATGAGGCGCCCGGCCTTCGCGAACCCGACCCGCAGCTTGCGCTGGAGCATCGACGTCGAGCCGAACTGGGTCGTGACGACCAGCTCGGTCGCCTGGAGGAGGAGGTCGAGGTCGTCGCCGATGTCGTCCTCGACCTGCTTCTTCGGCGCGGCGACGACGACGTCGTCGCGGTAGCGCGGCTTGAGCTGGTCGGTGACGTGCTTGACGACGGCGTGGATCTCGGACTCGGTGACCCACGCCCCCTGCACGCGCATCGGCTTGCTCGCGCCCATCGGGAGGAAGAGCGCGTCGCCCTGGCCGATGAGCTTCTCCGCACCGGGCTGGTCGAGCACGACCCTGGAGTCGGTGACGCTCGACGTCGCGAACGCCATCCGGGACGGCACGTTGGCCTTGATGAGCCCGGTCACGACGTCGACCGACGGCCGCTGCGTCGCGAGGACGAGGTGGATGCCGGCCGCCCGCGCGAGCTGGGTGATGCGGACGATGGACTCCTCGACGTCGCGGGGGGCGACCATCATGAGGTCGGCCAGCTCGTCGACGACGACGAGGAGGTAGGGGTAGGGCGTGATGACGCGCTCGGAGCCGGGCAGCGGCGTCACCTTCCCGGCCCGGACGGCCTTGTTGAACTCGTCGACGTGCTTGAAACCGAACGCCGCGAGGTCGTCGTAGCGGGTGTCCATCTCGCGCACGACCCACTGGAGGGCCTCGGCGGCCTTCTTCGGGCTCGTGATGATCGGCGTGATGAGGTGCGGGATGCCCTCGTACGCGGTGAGCTCGACGCGCTTGGGGTCGACGAGCACGAGGCGGACCTCGTCGGGGGTCGAGCGCATGAGGATCGAGGTGATCATCGAGTTGACGAAGCTCGACTTGCCGGCGCCCGTGGCGCCGGCGACGAGGAGGTGCGGCATCTTCGCGAGGTTGGCGATGACGTAGCCCCCCTCGACGTCCTTGCCGACCCCCATGACCATCGGGTGCTCGCTCGTGCGCGCCACCTGGCTGCGCAGGACGTCGCCGAGGCTGACCTTCTCGCGGTCGGTGTTCGGGATCTCGATGCCGATCGCCGACTTGCCCGGGATCGGGCTGAGGATGCGCACGTCGGCGCTCGCCACGGCATACGCGATGTTCTTCGACAGGGCCGTGACGCGCTCGACCTTGATGCCGGGGCCGAGCTCGACCTCGTACCGCGTCACGGTCGGGCCCCGGGAGAACCCGGTGACCTGCGCGTCGATCTCGAACTGGTCGAGCACCGTCGTGAGGGCCTCGACGACCCGGTCGTTGGCCGCGCTGCGGGCCTTGTGCGGGCTGCCCGGCTCGAGGATGGCCGCGTCGGGCAGGGTGTAGGTGACGTCGCCCGCGAGCAGCAGCTGCTCGACGCGCTGCGGGACGGGCGTCGTCGGGGGCGCCTCGAGCGGTGCCTTCTCGGGCACCGGGCCGCGCGCGGCCGGGCCGGCGGCGGCGGTCGCGTCGCCCCCCGTGCCGGGCGCCGGGACGGGCGTGACGGGGCGCTTCTGGCCGGGCCGCAGGCGCTTGCCGGTGACCGGGTCGACGAGCGCGGCCTGCTCGAACGCCTCGTCGCCGGGCAGCGGACCGTCCGCCGCGAGGTCGGCGCGGCCGCGTCGCCGTCGGGCGGTCGTGGCCTGCGGACCGTCGGCGGCCGCCGGCTCCGGGGTGTGCCCGGTGAGTCGGTCGACGGCCGCGCGCAGCCGCGTGGGCACCTGGTGCAGCGGGGTGGCCGTGATGACGAGCAGGCCGAACAGGCCGAGCAGGAGCAGAAGCGGGACGGTGCCGTAGACCGACACCGCGGCCTCGAGCGGGCTCGAGGCGAGGAAGCCGATGATGCCGCCCGCCGCGCGCATCCCGTCGGCCCCCTCGGGTGGGGTGGGGATGCCGGCCGCCACGTGGGCGAGACCGCAGGCGGCGAAGGCGAGCGCCGTCGTGCCGACCGCGGCCCGGGACGTGGCGGCGTCGTCCCCGGGAGCCCGGAGCATGCGGATGCCGAAGAGCAGCAGGACGATCGGGACGGCGTAGCCGACCTTGCCGAACGTGCCGGCGACCACGGCGTGGACGACGGTGCCCACGGCGCCCGGCATCCCCCACCACTCCCGGGCGGCGACGACGACGGCGAGCGCGACGAGCAGGAGGCCGACGCCGTCGCGGCGGTGCTCGGGCTCGAGGTCACGGCCGGTGTCCCCGACCTTGCGCGCCACGGTGCCGGTCGCGTGGGCCAGGCCCATCCAGGTGCTCTGCACCGCGCGCAGCGGGAGCGGCAGCCCGCCCGAGCGAGCCCGCGCCGACCCCTTGCGGGTGCGGGCGGCCGGCCGCCGGGTCGCGGGTCGCGTCGCGGCGGAGCGGCCGCGCGACGAGGAGGACGTACGAGTCGCCATGGTCGCAGGCTACGCGAGAGTCACAGCGGACTCACGCGTCACACGCGGCACGGCCGTGACAATCGGCACGGCCGTGACAAGCGGCTGGGGCGGGCCGTGACCGTGGGGCCGTGGCCACGCGCGACCGTGGGGCCGCGGCCGCTCGCGACGAACCCGGGCCGGCCGGCCGTGACCGTCGGGCTGCGGCCGCCCGCGACGAACCTGGGCCGGCCGCCACGAATGACGACCGGCCCGGCGCGAACGCCCTCGGGGTTCCCGGAACCATGGGGGGGTCAGGCTCGACAGGACCCGCCTTGGTGGTCCGCTGACGCGGACTTTACGTTCTCTTTACCTTCTGGGTCAACCGAGGTCAGGCTTCGACGACCATGGGGATGATCATCGGGCGACGCCGGATCTTGCGGCCCATCCAGCCGCCGACCGAGCGCCGGATGACCTGCTGCAGCTGGTAGGTGTCGGTGACCCCGTTGGCGGTGGCCTCGTCGAGCGCCCGGACGAGCTGCGGCATGACGTCGTCGAAGACCACCTCGTCCTCGACGAACCCCCGGGCCGTGATCTCCGGGCCGGCGACGACCTTGCCGGTCATCGAGTCGACGACGACGATGACCGAGATGAAGCCCTCGTCGCGCAGGATGCGGCGGTCCTTGAGGAGGGTCTCGTCGGCTGCGCCGACCGAGGAGCCGTCGACGTAGACGTAGCCGCAGGGCACGGCACCGGCGATCGACGCCCTGCCGTCGACGAGGTCGACGACGACACCGTCCTCGACGACGACGACCCGTTCGCGGGGCACCCCGGTCGCGATGGCGAGCTCGGCGTTGGCGACGAGGTGGCGCCACTCGCCGTGGACCGGCATGACGTTGCGCGGCTGGACGATGTTGTAGCAGTAGAGCAGCTCCCCCGCGCTCGCGTGCCCGGAGACGTGCACCTTGGCGTTGCCCTTGTGGACGACGTTCGCCCCGAGCCGCATCAGGCCGTTGATGACGCGGTAGACGGCGTTCTCGTTGCCGGGGATGAGCGAGGACGCCATGAGCACGGTGTCGCCGGGCCCGACGTCGATGCGGTGGTCGCGGTTGGCCATCCGGGACAGCGCGGCCATCGGCTCGCCCTGGCTGCCGGTGCAGACGAGGACGACCTGGTCGTCGGGCAGGTCGTGGAGCTTCTTGATGTCGACGAGCACCCCGTCGGGCACGTGGAGGTAGCCCAGGTCGGCCGCGATGCCCATGTTGCGCACCATCGACCGTCCGACCATGGCGACCTTGCGCCCGGCCTTCTCCGCCGCGTCGAGCACCTGCTGCACCCGGTGCACGTGCGAGGAGAAGCACGCGACGATGATCCGGCGCTCGGCGTGCCGGAAGACCTTGTCGACTGCCGAGGCGATCTCGCGCTCGGGCGTCGTGAAGCCGGGGACCTCGGCGTTCGTGGAGTCGGTGAGGAACAGGTCGATGCCCTCCTCCCCGAGCCGCGCGAACGCGCGCAGGTCGGTGAGCCGGCCGTCGAGCGGCAGCTGGTCCATCTTGAAGTCACCGGTGTGCAGCAGGGTGCCACCGGACGTGCGCACCATGACCGCGAGCGCGTCGGGGATGGAGTGGTTGACCGCGACGAACTCGCAGTCGAAGTGCCCGAGCCGCTCGCGGTCCCCCTCGCGCACGCCGAGGGTGTACGGGGTGATCCGGTGCTCCTTGAGCTTGGCCTCGACGAGGGCCAGGGTCAGCGTCGAGCCGACGAGTGGCAGGTCGGGCCGCAGGCGCAGGAGGTAGGGAACCGCACCGATGTGGTCCTCGTGCCCGTGGGTGAGCACGACGGCCTGGATGTCGTCGAGCCGGTCCTTGATGAACTCGAAGTCCGGGAGGATGAGGTCGATGCCGGGGTGGTGGTCGTCGGGGAAGAGCACGCCGCAGTCGATGACGAGCAGCTGGCCCCGGTGCTCGACGACGGTCATGTTGCGCCCGATCTCGCCGAGCCCGCCGAGCGGGACGACCCGGACGCCGCCGTCGACGAGCGGCTCGGGGAGGTCGAGGTCGGGGTGCGGGTGGCTCATCGCGCGGACCGCGTCGCGAGGGCGGCCCGGAGCAGCTCGAGGTGCTCCGGGGGTGACTCGACGAGCGGCAGGCGGACGGTGGCCGACCCGATGACACCGAGCTCGACGAGGGCGGCCTTGGCCATGATGGCTCCTTGGGAGGTGCTCATGATCGCGTCGACGACCGGGATGAGGGAGGCGTGGATGCGGCGGGCCTCGACGAGGTCGCCGCGGTCGACCGCCGCGACCATCGCGGCGTACTCGCGGCCCGCGACGTGGCCGACGACCGACACGACGCCGGTGGCCCCCTGGGCGAGCAGGGGGAGGTTGAGGGCGTCCTCGCCGCTGAACCACAGCAGGTCGGTGGCGGCCATGACGTGCGTGGACGCCCACAGGTCGCCCTTGGCGTCCTTGACCGCGACGATGCGGGGGTGCTCGGCGAGGGTGAGCAGGGTCGACGTCGTGAACGGGATGCCGGTGCGCCCGGGGATGTCGTAGAGCATGAGCGGGAGCTCGGTCGTGTCGGCGACCGCGCGGCAGTGGGCGACGACGCCCGGCTGGGTGGGCTTGTTGTAGTAGGGCGAGACGAGCAGGAGCGCGTCGGCGCCCACCCGGGCGGCACGCCCGGCCATGTGGACGGCGTGCCGGGTGTCGTTCGAGCCGACCCCCGCGACGACGGCGGCCCGGTCGCCCACCCGCTCCTTGACGCGCCGCACCATCTCGATGCTCTCGTCCTCGGTGAGGGTCGCGGACTCGCCCGTGGTGCCGTTGACGACGATGCCGTCGTGGCCCGTCGCGAGGAGGTGGTCGACGAGCGAGTCGACTCCGGCTGAGTCGACCTCGCCGTCGGGTGACATGGGGGTGACCATGGCGGTCAGGACCCGGCCGAAGGGGGAGCTCGTCATGGGGGCAAGGGTAGTGGTGCGGGCCCGCCGGACGGCTCACCTGCCGCCACGGCCGCGGCGGGACCTCGCGTCAGGCGCCGATGACCTCGTGGTCGACACCGAGGAGGTCGTACGTGCGGCGAGCACGGTGGTCCCGCGTGAGCAACCGGCATCCGTGGGTGCGGGCCGCCTCGCCGACGAGCGCGTCGTAGACGGCACCGCCGACGACGCCGATGGTGCCGAGCCGCTGCAGGAGGTGCCGGGTCGCGTCGTCGTCGAGGACGTAGACGGTGGGGAACGCCTGCTGGATGACCGACGCCGCCGTCGGCGCGTCCAGGGCCGCGACACCCGGCATCCTCGTCAGCACCGAGTACGTCTCGAAGGCGGCATGGCCAGCCAGGCCGGGCCGCAGGGCCTGCACGGCGGCGCGGCAGACGTCGTGCGCGGCGTGGGCGGCGTCCAGGGCGGCGACCGCGACGCTCGTGTCGACGGCGACCGGGTCAGCGCTGGTCGGCATCGCGCCAGCGTTGCACGTCGACGTCGGTGATGAGCGGCCCGTCCCCGCGCTCGATGACCGGCCAGCCGTCGACGAGGTGCACCTGCCGGCCGCGCCGACGCACCGGCACGAGCCGGATGCTGTCGCCGTCGACCTCGATCTCGAGCTCGGCGTCGGCCGCCAGGGACAACCGGTCGCGGATGTCCTTGGGGATGACCACCCGCCCCGCCCGGTCGATCGATACCGTCATGGGTGGCACTCTACCATTGGGCCGCCGCACTCCCTCGGCCCGCGCCGAGTAGGCTCCGGGCGTGCGCCAGTACCTCGACCTGCTCGACCACGTCATGACGCACGGCGTCGACAAGTCCGACCGCACCGGAACGGGCACCCGCAGCGTCTTCGGACACCAGATGCGCTTCGACCTCGCCGAGGGGTTCCCGGTGGTCACGACGAAGCGCCTGCACCTGCGCTCGATCATCGGCGAGCTGCTGTGGTTCCTGCGCGGCGACACCAACGTGCGCTGGCTGCAGGAGCGCGGCATCACGATCTGGGACGAGTGGGCCGACGAGCACGGCGACCTCGGCCCGGTCTACGGCCACCAATGGCGGTCCTGGCCGACGCCCGACGGCCGCGAGGTCGACCAGGTCGCGAAGGTCATCGAGGCCATCCGCACCAACCCCGACTCGCGGCGGCACGTCGTGTCGGCCTGGAACGTCGCCGACGTCGACGCCATGGCGCTGCCCCCGTGCCACGCCCTCTTCCAGTTCTACGTGCGCCCGGCATCCGACGGCGGGCCGGCCCTCCTCGACTGCCAGCTCTACCAGCGCTCGGCCGACGTCTTCCTCGGCGTGCCCTTCAACATCGCCTCGTACGCGCTGCTCACGATGATGGTCGCCCAGCTCACCGACCTGCGCCCCGGCCACTTCGTGCACACCCTGGGCGACGCGCACCTGTACTCGAACCACCTCGAGCAGGCGCGCCTGCAGCTGGGGCGCGAGCCCCTCCCGCTCCCCCGAATGCTCATCGCGCCGCGGGCCGGCATCGACGAGTTCGACCTCGGCGACTTCGAGCTCGTCGGCTACGAGTCGCACCCGCCCATCAAGGCACCGATCGCGGTCTGAGGAGGCCTCATGACCCGGATCACGATCATCGCCGCCGTGGCGCGCAACGGCGTCATCGGCCTCGACGGCACGATGCCGTGGCACCTGCCCGACGAGCTCGCCCACTTCAAGGCGACGACGATCGGGCACCCGCTCGTCATGGGGCGGGCCACCTTCGAGTCGATCGGCCGGGTGCTGCCCGGGCGACGCACCATCGTCGTCACCCGTGACCCGGCGTGGCACCACCCCGGCGTCGAGACGGCCCACTCCTTCTCCGAGGCGCTCGCCCTGGCCGGCCCGGCCGACGAGGTGTTCGTCGCGGGCGGCGCGCAGGTCTACGCCGAGGCGATGCCGTTCGCGCACCGGATGCTGCTCACCGAGGTCGACGCCGAGCCCGAGGGCGACACCTGGTTCCCGGTGTGGCCGCGCGACGAGTGGGCCGAGGAGACGCGCGAGGTGCACGGGGGCTGGTCGCGCGTGGTCTACGAGCGGGTCCGCGGCTAGGTCCACACCGAGCTGGGTGCCGAGACGGTTGCCCGGGCGACCAGTTGAGCACCCGACTCCTGCCGGTCACCTCAGCGGGACGTCGCCGACCGCGATCGCGGGCTCGACGAGGCTCCCCAGCCAGACCCGCCCCGCGTGCTCTCGCACCCCGGTGGCGAGGTGCCAGGTCGACGCGTCGAACTCCAGGTCGTGCACGGTGCGGCCGGTCGGGTCGAGTGCCAGCACGCGGGCGGTGCGCTTCGGCGACGGCGTCAACCGGTCCGGCAGGCGCCGGACGAGCCCGCGCACGGCATACGGGGTGCGCTGGAGCACGGCGAGCGTGCGGTCGGCCGGGGAGGCGATCGCGACCCAGACGAGGCCGTCACTGCCGAGGGCCAGGTTGTCGGGGTGGCCGGGCAGGTCGTCGACCCAGGTGGTCGTCGCCCCCGGCGTGCCGTCGGCGCGGAGCGCGACGCGCCGGATCGTGCGGGTCGCGGTCTCGGCGACGAGCACGGCGTCGTCCGTGAGGGCCACGCCGTTGGCGAAGGCGAGCCGGTCGAGCACGGTCGTCACCACGCCGTCGGGGGTGTGCCGGAGGAGCCGGCCGGTGCGCGTGTGCTCGATGAGGTCGCTCTTCCACTCCTCGATCGGCCAGACGCGGCTCGACTCGGAGAACCAGATCGTGCCGTCGGGGCCGACGGCTGCGTTGTTCGTGAGGCGCAGCCGCTCGCCGTCGACCTCGGTGAGCAGGGTCTCGAGGTCACCGGTCGCCGGGTCGAGCGCGAGCAGGCCGCGGTGGGCGTCGCAGACGAGGATCCTGCCGTCGGGGAGGTTCTCGAGACCGAGCGGACGGCCGCCGGTCGCGGTGACGGTCGTCGTGGCCCCGGTGCGGGGGTCGTGGACGTGGACCGCGCCGTCGGCCGTGCCCGTCCAGACCCGCCCGTCGGGGGCGACGAGCACGTCCTCGGCGCCGTGGCCGGGGACCGCGACGACGGTGAGCGGCAGGAGCATGCGTCCACCGTATGCGGCGAGAGGGACTGGCGCCGATCGATCCCCGCCCTCCGACACCGACGGGGTGTCCGGCACCGCGCGCGCCGATCGATCCCCTCCCTCCGACACCGACGGGGTGTCCGGCCCGCGCGCGCCGGCCACCCCCACCCTTCTGACGCCTGGCGACCTGAGACGGGTGCGCCGGCCGGGACGCGAGGCCCCGACCGGCGCACCCGGCATCCGAACGTCAGCTCGTGAACTGCACCTCGAGCGTGATCGGCACCGCCGAGAGGGCCTGGCTCACCGGGCAACCGGTCTTCGCGGCCTGGGCGGCCTCCTCGAACTGCTCGGCCGTGAGGCCCGGCACCGAGCCGACGACCCTGAGCGCGATGCCGGTGATCCCGGTCCCGGGCTGAAAGGTGACGTCGGCGGTGGTGTCGATGGTCGTCGGAGGCGTCCCGCCCTGCGCCAGGGCGTGCGACAGCGCCATCGAGTAGCACGTGGAGTGGGCCGCGGCGATGAGCTCCTCGGGGCTCGTCACCCCGTTCGCCGCCTCGGCGCGCGCCGGCCAGTTGACGTCGTACGTGCCGATGCCCGACGACTCGAGCGAGACCTGACCGGCCCCCTCCATGAGGGAACCCTCCCAGTGGGCGGACGCGGTGCGGGTGGTGGCCATCCGGATTCTCCTTCGTCTGTGGGGTGTCACGGGTGTGACACGACCACCCTAGGCGTCGCGCGAGGCCGGGCGGATGCCGTGCGCCCACCGGTCGGTAGGGTCGTGAGGGTGCCCATCCACCTCGACGTCGCAGACCGGGTCGCCACGGTCACCATCGACCGCACCCACCGCCGCAACGCGCTGAACCACGAGGCGCTCGACGAGCTCCACCACACCGTCGCCGAGGCGATCGCCGGCGGCGCCCGTGCCCTCGTCGTCACCGGGGCGGCCGGCCACTTCTGCTCCGGCGCCGACCTCACCGAGCTCGAGGACGTCTCGTTCACCTCGCGCCTCGCCGAGGTGCTGGCGCACCTGACCGCCCTCCCGGTGACGACGGTCGCGGCCGTCGAGGGCTCGTGCATGGGGCTGGGCATGCAGCTGGCCCTCGCCTGCGACATCCGGGTCGTCGCGGACTCCGCCCGCTTCGCCGTGCCCGTCGCCCGGCTCGGCCTCATGGTCGACCACTGGACGATCGACCGGCTCGCGCGGTGCTGGGGGGAGGGCGCCGCCCGGCTCATGGTGCTCACCGGCACCGTCCTCGACGCCGACGACGCGTGGCGACTCGGCTTCGCCCAGCAGCGTGGCACCCTCGCGGACGCGCAGGGCCTGGCCGCCCGCGCCGCGGCCCTCGCCCCGCTGAGCCAGGCCGGGTCCAAGGTCGGGTTCGACGCCCACCACGACAACCATGCCGAGGTCGCCCGCTACGAGGCGGCCTTCGCCCGTGCCTGGGCGAGCGACGACCTCACCGAGGGGCGCCGGGCCTTCGCCGAGCGCCGCGACCCGGTCTTCCGGGGTCACTGATGAGCCCCCCGCCCCCCGCCGGCGACGCCCACGGCCACCCGCACGAGCACGACCACCCGCACCCCCACGCCGACGAGCCCCGGCCGCATCCCGGCGGGCCCCCGTTCGCCGACGCCAGCGTGCGCCGCGCCCGGCCCAACGACGCGCCCGCCGTCGGCCTCGTCCAGGCGACCGTGTTCCGCGAGGCGTACGCAGGCCGCGTCCCCGCGGAGGTCGTGGCCCGCTTCGAGCCCGACGCCTTCGCCCGCACCTGGCGCGCGAGCCTCGACGCACCCCCCGGCGGGGTGCACCGCCTCATGGTCGCGTGCGCCGGCGAGCAGGTCGTCGGCCTCTGCGCGGTGGGGCCTTCGCAGGACCCGGATGCCGGCCCGGCCGCGGGCGAGGTGACCGTCCTCGCCGTGCACCCCGACGCCCGCCGCCAGGGTCACGGCTCGCGCCTGCTCAACGCCGGCGTCGACGTGCTCCGCGAGGCCGGGGCCGAGTCGGTGGCCGTGTGGCTGCTCTCGGACGACGAGCGCACCCGGGCCTTCCTCGCCGCCTCCGGGTTCGCACCCGACGGGGCCTACCGCGACCGCGTGGTCTCCCCCGACGGCGAGGCCCTGCGTGAGGTCCGCCTGACCGCCTCCGTCACCGCGGGGGACGCGACGGCGTGAGCGCGGAGCACGCGCACCGTGGGGGCGGCGCGGGGGCGGATGCGCCGCTGCCCCCCACGCGCCGCCGCGAGGTCGTCCGCCAGGCCTGGTCGGTCGGCATCGCGAGCGGCACCTACGGCGTGAGCTTCGGGGCACTGGGCGTCGCCGCCGGGCTCGACACCTGGCAGGCCATGGCGCTCTCCCTCGTCATGTTCACCGGCGGGTCCCAGTTCGCGTTCGTCGGGATCATCGCGTCCGGCGGCCTCGCGGCGGCCCCCGCCGCCATCGCCACGGCATCCATGCTCGGCATCCGCAACGGGCTCTACGGCCTGCAGACCTCGCGGCTCCTCGACGCCACCGGCCTGCGCCGGCTCGCGGCCGCCCAGCTCACCATCGACGAGTCCACGGCCGTCGGCATCGCCCAACCCGAACCCGCCGCCCAGCGGCTCGGGTTCTGGCAGACCGGCATCGCCGTCTTCGTGCTCTGGAACCTCTCCTCCCTGCTCGGCGCCCTCCTCGGCAACGCCCTCGGCGACCCGCGCGCGCTCGGCCTCGACGCCGCCGCCGCGGCCGCCTTCGTCGCGCTGCTCTGGCCCCGGCTGCGCAGCAGGGACGCCGCCGCCACCGCGGTGCTCGCCGTCTTCATCGCCCTCGTCACCTCCCCGGTGCTCCCGGCCGGGGTGCCCGTCATCCTCGCCTCGCTCGCGGCACTCGTCGTCGGGCTGCGGCACGCCGGTCGGCACGAGCGCCCGCTCGAGGGCTCCGACGGCCTCCTGCCCGGATCGGACCCGACACCGTGAGCCTGTGGGTCGCCGTCGTCGTCGCGAGCCTGCTGTCGTTCGCCATCAAGCTCGCGGGCTACCTCGTGCCCGAGAGCCTGCTCGCCGGCGAGCGCACGTCGCGGGTCACGACCCTGCTGCCCGTCGCGCTCCTCGCCGCCCTCGTCGTCGTGCAGGCGGTGACCGGGGATGCCGGCGCGCTCGTCGTCGACGCCCGCCTCGTCGCGGTCGGGGTCGCCGTCGTGCTCCTGCTGCTGCGCACCAACTTCCTGCTCGTCGTCCTCGCCGCGGGGGCGGTCGCCGCCGGGCTGCGCGCCCTCGGCTGGGGCTAGCCGGCGAGCGCCGGGCAGGGGCGGTCGCCGCCGGGCCACGCGCCCTCACTGGTTAGCCGGCGAGCGCCGCGCGGTACCGGTCGACGACGACGTCGACGATCCGCTCGTCCGGCGCGAGCGGCCCGGACACGAGGTCCGCCCCGGCCTCCTCGAGACGGCGTTGGAAGAAGCCCGGCGCGAGGAGGTACGACGCGACGACCACCGGCGCACCGCCGGCCGCCGCGCGGGCCGAACGCACGGCATCCGCCACCGACGGCGCCGGCCCGGCGGCGAACCCGAGGGTCACCGGCCCGTCCCACCGCACGGCGAGCAGCTGCGCCGCGGCCGCACTGTCGGCCTGCGCCCGCGCGTCGCTCGACCCGGCGGGGGCGAGCACGAGCGAGGACCCCGGCGCCGCGCCGGCCTCGCGGAGGCGGTCGAGCACGACGTCGACGAGGCGCTCGTCGGGTCCGAGCGCGGGCGTCGCGCGAACGTCCGGGCGCGCCGCGACGGCCTCGGCGACGTCGACGTGCACGTGGTACCCCCCGGCGAGCAGAAGGGGCACGACGACACCCGCCACCGGCTCGCCGGCCGGCAGCCCGGCGACGACCTCGGCGACCTCGGGGCCGTGCACGTCGACGTAGGCCTCGAGCACGGGGACGTCCGGGCACCGCGCGGCGACCGCCGCGAGGACGGCGCGCACGGTCTCGCGCCCCCGCGGGTCCCGGGTGCCGTGCCCACAGACGACGAGGGATGCCGTCACGAGCCGTGCCTCCCATCGCGCACGGTCTCGCGCCCCCGTGGGTCCCGGGTGACGTGCGCACAGACGACGAGGGACGCCGTCACGAGCCGTGCCCCCACGAGCCGTGCCCCCCAGCGCGCGCCCTTTGTCATCGTCCGGCGCCGTCATCGTCCGGCGCCGTCGTCGCGCACACCGGGTCGTCGAGGAACCCCGGCGCCGCGACCCGCCCCATGACGACGATCGCTGGCGCGCGCACCCCCTCGCGCGAGGCCACCTCGGCAGCCGTGCCGAGCGTCGCCCGGGTCACCCGCTCCTCCACCGTCGAGCCCCGCTCCACCACGGCCACCGGGAGGTCGGCGTCGACCCCCTCCGCCATCGCGGCCGCGCAGATCCCGGGCAGCGCGGCGACGCCCATGAGCAGCACGACGGTCGCCCCGGCAGCGAGCGAGGCGAGCGTCGCGGCATCCGCGCCGGCGTGCCCCGACGTCACGTGGACCGACGTCGCGACCCCGCGCTGGGTGAGCGGGATCCCGGCGAGGGCGGGCACGCCGAACGCGGACGTGATGCCCGGCACGACGCTCACCTCCACCCCGGCGGCACGGCACGCGTGCACCTCCTCGCCGCCGCGTCCGAAGACGTACGGGTCACCCCCCTTGAGGCGCACGACGGTGAGCCCCCGCAGGGCGCGGTCGACGAGGACCCGGTTGATCTCGTCCTGGGGCACGGGGTGGTGGGTCGGGGTCTTTCCGACGTCGACGACCTCGACGTCGGGGGGCAGCCGGTCGAGCAGGGCCGTGGCGCCGAGCCGGTCGGTGACGACGACGTCGGCGGCCGCGAGCGCCTCGAGACCGGCCACCGGGACGAGGCCGGGGTCGCCGGGGCCGCCGCCGACGAGCACGACCCTCCCCCGCCGCGTGCGCTGCCGGCGCAGGTCGACCGCGCCGGAGCGGACGTGGTCGGCGAGCGCGTCGCGGACGGTCGCCACCCGCCGCGGGTCGGGATCGCCGGTCGACACGACGCCGACGGTGAGGTCGTCGTGGGTGCTCGACGCGGCGACCCGCGCCGTGCCGCCGCGGCCGTCGGAGGCGTTGACGCACCACGTGCGCCGTGCGACGGACCAGGCCGCCACCTCGGCGTTCACGGCGGGGTGGCCCGTCGCGGCGACGACGAGCCAGGCCCCCTCGACGTCGGCCGCCTCGACCGCCCGCTCCACGAGCTCGACGTCGTCGTCGCTCGCCATCCGCCGTGCGTCGTCGGACGGGCTCGGGTCGACGAGCACGACCCACGCGCCGTCCTCGAGGAGCCGGCGGGCCCGGCGCGTCCCGACGACGCCGGCACCCACGACGACGACGCGGCGGCCGGCGAGGTCGAGCCCGACGAGCGTCGTCACCCGTCAGGCCAGGCCGAGGTAGTGCTCGAGCCCCACGGTGACGCCGGGGTGGTCGGCCACGGCTCGGACCGCCGCGAGGACCCCCGGCATGAAGGAGACCCGGTCGAAGGAGTCGTGCCGGATCGTCAGCATCTCCCCCGGCCCCCCGAAGAGCACCTCCTGGTGCGCGACGAGCCCCCGCAGCCGCACGGAGTGCACCGGGATGCCGTCCACGCGCGACCCGCGGGCCCCGTCCGGGTCGTGGGTCGTCGCGTCGGGGACCGGGCCGAGCCCGGCCGCCGCTCGGGCCTCGCCGATGAGGGATGCCGTGCGCGCGGCAGTGCCCGAGGGCGCGTCGACCTTATCCGGGTGGTGCAGCTCGATGACCTCGGCCGACTCGTAGAAGCGGGCCGCCTGCTGGGCGAAGGCCATCATGAGCACGGCGCCGAGAGCGAAGTTCGGGGCGACGAGCACGCCGACGCCGGGGTCGTCGCCGACCTGCTCGCGCAGGGTGGCGAGGCGCTCGGGCGTCCAGCCGGTCGTGCCGACGACGACGTGGACTCCCCGCGCCACGCAGTGCTCGACGTTCGCCGGCGACGCGTCGGGCACGGAGAACTCGACGACGACGTCGGCCCCTGCGAGGTCGCCGAGCTGGTCACCCTCGTCGAAGCGGCCGACGAGCTCGAGGTCGTCCGCCTCCTCGACCGCGCGGCACACCGTCGACCCCATCCGGCCGGCGGCCCCGATGACGGCCACCCTCGTCGTACCCATGGCGAGCACTGTAGCCAGCCGGGGTCGAGGTGAAACCGCACCGGATGCCGAGCACCCACCGGTCGACCCACCAGGAACACGCCGGGTCGAGGTGAAACCGCGCCGGATGCCGCGCACCCACCGGTCGACCCACCAGGACCCCCCCGGGTCGAGGTGATAACGCACCGGATGCCGCGCACCCACCGGTCGACCCACCAGGCACCCCGCCGGGTCGAGGTGAAACCGCACCGGATGTGCTAGCGGACATGCCAACCTCCCTGTAGGCGGACACGTACTTCCCGGTTGACGGACAGCTGATCTCCCTGCTCGTGGCCATGGGGCCGGGCCGTGTCGGTCCCAACGGAAGCGTCCCTCCGGGGGTGTGCTCGA